>NZ_JADYXE010000002.1:0-165825 GCF_015864465.1 Pseudoalteromonas sp. SWN29 | reverse complement strand
ATTTTTAGATTCATATACACCTCAAAGTTGAGGTGTTATTTTATCAAATTAAGGAGGTTTAAGCGCTTAAATTAAATCGAAATTTTTGATATTGGTCTGATCAATGTCTGATATAGGGTCTATTTAACGTTAAGAAAATCACGCTAGAACTAGGCAAAATTTTTAACGACGTTATAGTGAAATTTAATTCGTTAAATTGATCAAAGATTTATGCAGGTTGGTATAACTATTTAAGATTATCAATTCGCTTAATAAAGTGATCTAATTGGTATTATACCCACAACTCTGAAATTGGAGTATCTACACGGTAATGATGACTCAGCTGCGCTTGTAATAGCTCAGCGGTAGCAAGAGCATCTGTTAATGCATTATGGTTTTGATACGCGGGCAAAGAATAACGCGCACGGCAATCTGTTAATCTGAGTGAGCCAAGTTTTGTGTTAAACAATCGACCTAATACTCCCTGCCTTGCTTTTAGTGCTCTTTTTTCTAACTCCATTGTATCAACAAGTGCAAACTCAATACCTTCTTTAAGCCTCAGTAATAACGCATTATTTAAAAAATGGCGCTCTATTGCAGCGTAATGCACCACGACAACTTTGCCACTTAGCGCTTCAAGTAAAGGTTCAATAATTCGGTTAAAGTCAGGAGCGTCATCCACCTCAGAGTGCGTTATTCCATGGATTAAAATAGACTCTTCATGCAGGTTACGTCTAGGTTGAACAACCCAATGCCGGCTGTGCTTACAATAAATACGCTTTAAATTAAATGGCACTAAGCCAACACTCACAATATCGTCGTTCTGGCTATTTAAACCTGTTGTTTCAAAGTCCATTGCTACAAAAGGCACATCTTCTACTGCGGCTTTATCTTGGTTATAAGCACCTGCATAAAAGTGTTTTAACAATTTATTTTTGGTGTTGTTGGCAAGCTCGTTATATCTAGCTTGCCAATCAAGTACTTTATAATTACGTGGATTCATAGGCTACTTCACACCAGAATTTGCTGTGTAGCTAAATTTTAAATAGCTTTGTGCTTTTTCTAAAATAGCAAACGCCTCTTTTAAATTTCGCTGCTCGAACGGAGACAATAAATGTGGATCTAAGTCATTATCAGGCTCTTCGCCCTTCTCTATTTGCCACGCTTGATGACGAATTCGCATCATAGCAATATACTCAAGTGCATCACGTAAATCTTGGGCTTTACCCTGCGGTAATAGTTTAGCTTCAATAATATCTTCTAAACGCTCAAACGAATTTTGTTTACGCGAACCAATGGCTAACGCATGCACGCGTATAACATCAGAAAGCGGTGCTGTACCTCTTCGCTTTAAGTTCATTGAACGTTTATGCTGGCCATTATGCTCCATAACAAAGCCTTTAAAAAAGCCAAGCGGTGGTGTTCTATTTCTTGCATTTGCTGCCATGTTAGCTAGAAATATACGATTCGCTTTACTTTGTTTCGCTATAAATATTTTAAGCTCATTAGCCCACTTAGTTTTGCCCCACACCCCGTCTAAATCAAAAAATATAGAGCTATTAAGCAGTGCTTGTGGTTTTGGCTGAGCAATCCAATCAGCAAATTGATCAAACCATTCGGAGCGGGTTTTACGCCACTTTTTAAACGACGCCATTATTTCGCCATCACAATAGGTATAACCACATTGCGCTAGGCCATCACACACAAAGTCTGAGATATTCTGAAAATATTCGTTATGTTTTTCGTCGTCGTAACTGTCATCTAAAATTAATGCGTTATCTTGATCAGTTACAATAAGTTGCTCGTCGCGAGCCATTGAGCCCAGTGCAATAAAGCAATAAGGAACGGGAGGTGGGCCAAATTTTTCTTCAGCTAATACGAGTAATCTTTGCTTAAATGTACGCCCGATAACCGCCATGGCAGTACCAATCATGTGTGAATTTGCATCTTCATTAACCATGCGTACAAATACATTGGGTAATTGGCGTGCATAATGCGCTAAATCCTCAATTGTTTGTTGAGCAAGTATGCCGCGCACGAGTAATAAGCTGCTTTGCGATTCATAACGTAAAATATCAGAGAGTGATATAACTCCTATAGGACGTCTTTTTTGTACTACAGGCAAATGATGTAAGTTATCTCTAAGCATGGCAAGTACTGCTTCGAAAATATAGTCATTAGCATCTAAAAGCACTAAGTTAGTCGACATAATCTCTTTTGCTTGAGTATTAAAATCAAGCCCTTTAGCCACTACTTTTGAGCGTAAATCCCTATCGGTTATTATGCCAACGACTTGCCCATCATCTTCTTCTGGGTCATCATTTATAGGTTTATTTACATCAGTTACCAAAACTGACGAAACGGCCTCTTCGGTCATCAATTTTGCAATATCTTGTATTGTAGACGTTGCATCTACGGTGACTACATCTCTGTGAATTAATGATTTTACCTTCGCAGTTGTAAGGTCATTCCCATCGGCTTGTTCAACAATAGCTTGATGTAAACGCACATTACCATCTGTTTCAAAGTAGTCAGCAAACGCATCAAACTCATCACAGTAACGATTGAATAGTTCAACATTTATGCAATAAACTAACGTATCTTCAAGAGCAGTTGCAGGAAAACGCACCTTACGGTTCATCAATAAACCCATTTGACCAAATATTCCTGCGATAGCCAAACGATTGTATAGCTCACCATTTCGGCGATACATTTCTACAGAACCACTTCTAATCACATACAAATCAGATATGTCTTGTCCAAAACTTAAAATGTCAGTTTTTGCTCTAAAATAAGCAACCTCAACTTGTTGAGCTAGCTCATTAAGCGCTTTTTGAGGTAAGTCATCAAAAGGAGGATGTTGTGCTAAAAATTGTGCGATTTCAACTTGTTCGGCTTGCATAAATCCCTTCCTGTATGCGCATTAAAATGACTAAATATGTTTGCAGATTAACACTATCATCGGAGCGTGAAAACAATTACTGCACAATTTTGGGCACAAAAAAAGAGCCCAGATAGACTCTTTAAATGTGATACTTATTGTAAAAATTTATTTACCGCGCTGAGCGTCTTTTTGCGCTTTTTTAGCTTCTTTACGTTGCTGTAAAACGGCTTGCGCTTCATTGCCAATATGACCTTCACCACGGGCTTGTGCTAGTTCTATTTGCTTTTGGCGTTCAGCAAATCGCGCGCGTTGCTCGTCTGTTACTTCCTCAATACAATGATGACAAGATACACCTTCCATGTATTCAGGCTTTAACTTTTCTTCTTCTGTAATTGGCATACGGCACGCGTGGCATTGATCATAAGAACCTTTTTGTAAGTCGTGATCAACCGCAACGCGATTATCAAATACAAAACATTCGCCTTCCCACATGGTTTCTTCTTTTGGCACTTCTTCAAGGTATTTTAAAATACCGCCTTCAAGATGATAAACCTCATCAAAACCTTGCTCTTTCATGTAGGCTGTCGATTTTTCACAGCGAATGCCGCCGGTACAAAACATTGCTACTTTTTTATGTTTCTCAGGGTCTAAGTTTTCTTTTGCCCACTGTGGAAATTCACGGAATGTCGTTGTATTTGGATCGACTGCATTTTGAAAAGTACCAATCTCAATTTCGTAGTCGTTTCGTGTATCAATTAAAATAACTTCTGGATCAGAAATAAGCGCATTCCAATCTTTTGGTTTTACATAGCTACCCACAACTTTTAGAGGGTCAATTCCCTCAACGCCCATCGTTACAATTTCTTTTTTGAGCTTTACTTTAGTGCGATAAAACGGGCATTCATCATCGTAAGATTCTTTTGTTACGATGTTTTTTAAATTTGGTTGCTTATCAAGCCATGCTAGTAAATTGTCTATCCCTTCACGTTTTGCAGAAACAGTGCCGTTTATTCCTTCAGCCGCAAGTAGTAATGTACCGCGTACTTCATTCGCTTCCATCACTTCAAGTAATGGCTTACGGATAGCTTCAAATTCAGGTAAACCAACAAACTTATACATCGCACACACTACAAAGTGCTCATTTGTTACATTATCTTTATGGACAGCCGTCATTTTATTTCCTATTTTGCTTTTTTAGCCAGTATTGGCGTTTACCGAATCGTAAATCCGGCGCATATGGGGCGCGTATTTTACGCTTTTTTAATTTAATTGCAAAAAATAGCGCTATAGATTGGTTTTTACTGTTAGCGACCTATCTGTGTAAGCTATAATGCGCTGATAAATTTATAGACTTAATTTGCTCATTTTGGAGAAACACACATTGCAGTTTACTGATCTTGGGATTGATACACGCCTTGAAACACAATTAGCACATCAAGGGATCACCCAGCCCACCGACATTCAAGCTCATGCGGTGCCTACAGCACTTGCGGGGTATGATATTTTCGCTCAGTCTAAAACTGGGTCGGGCAAAACCTTGGCGTTTTTATTACCTGCTGTACAAAGGGTTATGAAACAAAAAGCACTCAGTAAACGCGATCCTCGTGTACTTATTGTTGCTCCTACGCGTGAGCTTGCTACGCAAGTATTTACTCAACTGCGTTTATTAATTGCAGGCACAGCCATTAAGGCCGTAAAAATACTTGGCGGCGAAAACTTTAATGACCAAATAAAAGCACTTAGAAACGACCCACAATTCGTAGTTGCTACACCTGGGCGTTTAGCCGATCACATTACAAAACGCTCACTACAATTGAGTGGGCTAGAACTGCTTATTTTTGATGAAGCCGATCGTATATTAGATTTAGGCTTTACCGAGCAGTTAAAAATGATTAACGAGCAAGCTAATCACCGTTTACGTCAAACGTTATTGTTTTCTGCAACACTTGACCATGCTCAAGTAGATGCACTATCACGTAATCTATTAAAAAAGCCAAAGCAAATCACGCTAAGTGCGGCGAACGAGCAACATAGCGATATTAAACAAACGTTATACCTTGCCGATCACCTTGATCATAAAGAAGCGCTTTTAGAGCATTTCTTGAATCAAGATGATGTTGGCCAGTGTATTATCTTTACAGCAACACGTTCTGACACAAGTCGCTTGAGTGAAGCGCTTAATGCTAAAGGCTTCAAGTCTGTAGCGCTTGCTGGTGATTTAACTCAAAGTAAACGTTTAGATATTATGGATTCGTTTAGTCGCGAAAACTTTAAAATATTGATAACGACCGATGTTGCGTCTCGTGGTTTAGATTTACTAAGCGTAACGCATGTTATTAACTTTGATTTACCAAAACACGCAGAAGAGTATGTACACCGCATAGGTCGTACTGGGCGTGCTGGTTTTAAAGGTAACGCAATTTCATTAGTTGGGCCTAAAGATTGGGCAAGTTATTTAGCTATTAAAGCATTTTTAAATGACGAGTTAAAATTTGCGAGCGTAGAGGGTTTAAAAGCTAAGTTTAAAGGTTTAAAAGAGAAAAAACCTGAGGCAACGTGGGATAAATCTAAAGAAAAAGCAGCTGCTGTTAAAAAGCCTGTATTTAAACGCAAAGCTAAACCTAAAAAGCCAACAGCACCAATTAAAGCACCAATGAACATTGATGGCGATACACCAATGCGCCGTAAAAAAAAGACTGAGCAGGAATAATTATGAGTTACCTAGGAACCACACAAACATTATTTGTAAAAGAAGTGAGTAACGAAGGTGCTTACTTAGACGGCCATGATTTAGGTGAAGTATTTTTACCAAAGCAAGAAATTAAACATGAACTTGAAGCTGGCGATAGCATAAGTGTTTTTATCTTTTTAGATAATGCTAATTTAGCGACTGCGACAACTAAAAAGCCACACGCACAAGTAGGTGAATATGCCCTACTTCGCGTTAAAGAAATTAATAGTATTGGTGCATTTTTAGATTGGGGTCTTGAAAAAGATGTTCTAACTCCGTTCAACGAACAAAAACCACGCATGCAAGAGGGTCATTCATATTTAGTTCGTTTGTACCTTGATAATGCAAGCCAACGTATTTGTGCATCAAACAACTTTAATCGTTTCTTATCTAAAGATGAGCCGCAATATACTCACTTACAAGAAGTGGATTTAATCGTCGCTGGCAAAACGGATATTGGCTACAAGGTATTAATTGAAGAATCGCACTTCGGTGTTGTTTTTTACAATATGGTATTTAAAAGCTTATTTGTAGGCCAAAAGCTTAAAGGATTCATTCAAAAAGTACGTGAAGACGGAAAAATTGATGTTGTACTAGAAAAACCAGGCATGGGTAAAGTAAGTGACCTTGGTGAAACTATTATGCAAAAACTTAAAAACGAAGGTGGAGTTATTCCATTAGGCGATAAGTCTGAACCTGAAGCGATTAAAAAGATGTTTTCTACTAGTAAAGCTAATTATAAAAAAGCGATTGGTGGATTGTTTAAACAAGAGTTAATAGATATTGAAGCGAAGTCCATTCGCTTAAGATCTTAGTCATAAATAATAGACTTTAATTACCAATAATATCTGTTGGTAATTAACCTAAAATATACTTGTAAGGTAATGTACATTGCGTATATTGCCTTGAATAATCAAGAACTTCACCTTCCGACTCAATATTGAGTGGCGCTAAACGAAAAACCTTTTTTTCACATTCTGTTTTTTTATCATCAAGTTTCGATATGCATTCACTCACACTCACATGCTGAGATATGAGTGTATCTTCATTCTTGTAACACAGGTGATGAGCATAATCTTGCATTGTTTTTTTAAAATAAAACATATCGACTGGGTACGTTGAAATTATATCTGTAACGGTTGTTACACCGTCATATGCTTTATTAGAAAAAACATATTTATTTACCGAAAAAACTGCAACAATAATTATTAATGAACCAAATACTAACTTCAAAACAAACCCCTTACTTCGTCTTTATTCTAACAATGTAACATAAAATACGTATTAGGTAAGGGTTTTAGCACTATATTGCTGCTTTTTGTTAAATTATGATATGGTTTTATTAACATCGTTGAGCACTTTTACGGGATTATCCGATTGAGTAATAGGTCGGCCTATAACTAAATAATCACTTCCTGCATCGATTGCTTGCTTAGGAGTCATGATACGCTTTTGATCGCCGGCATCACTCCCTTCAGGACGTATACCTGGTGTAACAAGCTTAAAGCTTTCACCTAACTCTGTTTTTAATACTTTAGCTTCTTGCGCAGAACACACAACCCCATCAAGCCCTGCTTCCTTTGCAAGCTTAGCTAAATATATAACTTGCTCTTGAGCCGATTTATCAACGCCCAAACGCTTAAGTTCTGTTTCATCCATGCTGGTTAATACAGTAACAGCAATAAGCAGTGGCGCTTTATCACCAAATTGCTCAAGAGCAGATTTAGCTTTACTCATCATTTCAAAGCCACCAGATGCATGTACGTTAACCATCCATACACCCATTTTCGCAGCGGCAGTAACCGCTTTAGCTACTGTATTAGGAATGTCATGAAATTTTAAATCTAAAAAAACATCAAAACCTAAATCAATTAACTCTTTAACAAATGCAGGCCCAAAATAAGTAAACATTTCTTTGCCGACTTTAAGACGACATGTATCAGGAGAAAGTTGTTTAACAAAGTTTAAGGCAACTTCTTGATCATTGTAATCTAATGCTATAAGAATTTTTTTTGAGTGTTCGAAAGACATGACTATCCTAATGTATGGCAGTAAAATTATTAATATGGGGTTATTAAAATCCGTCTAAGCCTCGACTTGGAACAATGGTTTCCCAATGCTTACAAGAAGGGCAATTCCAATATATTGTGTAACTTGTAAAACCACAATGCTGACATTGAAAGTCAGGTTTTGTAGCAATATAAGAGGTTACAAGCTTATCAATTTCGTTAAGTACTTCTTTGGTATTTTTATTTTGATCGCCCATCAATTGCAGTAAAAAACTGAAACCACGAATAGTAGG
This sequence comes from Pseudoalteromonas sp. SWN29, assembly GCF_015864465.1. Classification (NCBI taxonomy): domain Bacteria; kingdom Pseudomonadati; phylum Pseudomonadota; class Gammaproteobacteria; order Alteromonadales; family Pseudoalteromonadaceae; genus Pseudoalteromonas; species Pseudoalteromonas sp. SWN29. Next base: position 157,929 of record NZ_JADYXE010000002.1, on the reverse strand, counting down.
TTGACGTTTTAAGCTATCAGTTAAAAATTCAAAGGCTTGTTTTGTATGCCCTTGTTCAAGTAAGGCTTGGCAATGTTTTATTTTAATTAATACACCGCCCTTTTCTAATAAATCACTGACTAATTCATGAAATTGATGCGTTAAATTTAATTGTTTATAACTGTGGGCAAGCTCATCAATAAACAACGGCGCAAACAAAGTGAATTGAGTAACAAGTTCACGCCAGTAATAAATAGCTTTAACGTAATCTTCTTTTGCGTAAGCAACTAAACCTAATTCGTACAGCGGACGCACGGCTTTATAATTTAAGCTAATCGCTTTTCTCATTAGTTGGGGGGTACTGTCACTTAAAGCCGACTCACAATAAAAATTAGCAATCGCTTTAAATTGTTGTTCTTTTGAAAATAGCTCGCTGTGGGCTTCAAACATGTTGATGCCTTTCTCCCATTCACGGGTTTGCGAGTATAAAGTAATAATAGGATCTAGCGCTTCTACATGCCCTGCTTTAACTAACCAAACTAAGTGCTCTTCCGCACTGTCTAGTAGCCCAGCCATTATGTAATCTTCGGCAAGTTCTAAACGGCTAGTTGCAGCTTGTTGTTCATTTAAGCCTGGGTGTTTTAATAGAAGTTCATGAATTTTAATTGCGCGGTCTAATTCACCTCTTCGGCGAAACATGGTGGCAAGTGTAGAATAGTGCTCAACTGAGTCGGCTGACACTTCAAGTAAGTTGATTAAGTGCTCTAAGCCTTGATCTTCTTCTCTATCGAGTAGAAACTTTAAGCCTTTGCTATATTCAGAAGTGATCTGACGATTAAGTTGATGAGCTTGGTTTTTAGCACTGTTTTTACCCATAATCCAACCGTAACCGGCGGCAACAGGTAATAGTAAAAACAAAAGCTCAATCATAGTTAGGTGTCTTTATTCGCGGCAAGCTTTTTCTTATCTTTTTCAGGCGCTAATTGCTTTTTTAAACGGTAGTTTTGCCACTTTAATTGCGAAAACAATTTAAAGCTAATAAAACAACCAATCAAAACACCTAATAAAAAGCAGATACTTATTATTACAGCTAAAGGTAGTGTATTACTGGCTATAATATAATTTATTTGTACTAACTGTGGGTTTTGTGACCCTAATACAAATGCACTGATAAGGCATAGCGCAACCAGAATAATTTTTAATACCTTGAACAAGTAACTACTCCACTAAGTTAACTAGGCAATGCTTTCATTTACGCGGTCGCGTAATTCTTTGCCTGGTTTAAAATGAGGTACATGCTTTCCTTCAAGCTCAACTGTATCGCCAGTCTTAGGATTACGACCTGTGCGAGGAGCGCGGAAATGCAAAGAGAAACTACCAAAACCTCTGATCTCAATACGATCTGAAGTAGATAATGAGCCGGCCATTTGTTCAAGAATTTCTTTTACAGCATTCTCAACATCTTTCACTGGAACGTGTGCGTGTTGTTCCGCAAGTGTTTCTATCAGTTCTGACTTAGTCATAGCGTTTCCTTAAAAAGAGATATAGGAAGGGCAAAAAATGCCCTTCCAACTAAAAACTAATTATATATTAGTCTTTTTGTGCATTTGCGAAAGCAGCTGCCATTGCGTTTTCAAACACTGGCTCTTCTTTCTTAAGCTTCTCTAGTACTTCTTTCTCTTCTGCTTCGAAAAGAGCTTTTACAGATAAGCTTAAAGTGCGGTTCTTACGATCAACACCAACGTATTTAACTTCAATCTCGTCGCCTACAGAAACAACAGTAGTTGCATCTTCAACGCGCTCTTGAGCGATATCAGCTACACGGATGTAACCTTCAACGCCTTCGATAAGTTCAACAGTTGCGCCTTTCGCATCAACTTCAGTCACTTTACCTTTAACAATAGCACCTTTTTTGTTTGCATCAAGGTAGTTATTGAATGGGTCAGCTTCGATTTGCTTAACACCTAGAGAGATACGTTCACGCTCTGGGTCAACTTGCAATACGATAGCAGTGATTTCGTCGCCTTTCTTGAATTCACGTACAGCTTCTTCGCCAGGTGTATTCCAAGAAATGTCTGAAAGGTGTACAAGACCGTCAATACCACCGTCAAGACCGATAAAGATACCGAAGTCAGTGATTGATTTGATCTTACCAGTAACTTGATCGCCTTTGTTCTGTAGACGAGCAAATTCCTGCCAAGGATTAGCAATACATTGCTTAAGACCAAGAGAAATACGACGACGTTCTTCGTCAATTTCTAAAACCATAACTTCAACAGTGTCGCCTAAGCTAACAACTTTTGAAGGATGGATATTTTTGTTAGTCCAATCCATTTCAGAAACGTGTACTAAACCTTCAACGCCTTCTTCGATTTCCACGAAACAGCCGTAATCTGTAAGATTAGTAACACGACCAGAAAGTTTAGAACCTTCTGGGTAACGACCAGCGATAGCTGCCCATGGATCTTCACCAAGCTGTTTAAGGCCTAGAGATACACGAGTTTTATCTTTGTCGAATTTAAGAACTTTAACTGCGATTTCGTCGCCAACATTAACGATTTCTGAAGGGTGCTTAACACGCTTCCAAGCCATATCAGTAATGTGTAGTAGACCATCAACACCACCAAGGTCAACGAATGCACCGTAGTCAGTAAGGTTCTTAACGATACCTTTAACTTCTTGACCTTCAACAAGGTTAGCAAGAAGCTCTTCACGTTCTTGTGAGTTTTCAGATTCGATAACTGCACGACGTGAAACAACAACGTTGTTACGTTTTTGGTCAAGCTTGATTACTTTAAATTCAAGCTCTTTGCCTTCAAGGTGAGTTGTGTCACGTACTGGACGAACATCAACAAGTGAACCAGGTAGGAAAGCACGGATTGAATCAACTTCAACTGTGAAACCGCCTTTAACTTTACCGTTGATAACACCAGTAACAGTTTCTTGCTCTTCACATGCTTTCTCAAGACGGATCCATGCTTCGTGACGCTTAGCTTTCTCACGAGAAAGGATAGTTTCACCGAAACCGTCTTCAATTGCATCTAGTGCAACATCTACTTCGTCGCCAACAGCAACTTCAAGTTCACCAGCAGCATTTTTGAACTGCTCAGCAGGGATAGCACTTTCTGATTTAAGACCAGCATCTACAAGTACAATGTTGTTCTCGATTGAGATTACTGTACCTTTAACGATAGAGCCTTGCTCTGCTTCAAAACCCTTTAAGCTTTCTTCAAATAACTGCGCAAAATTTTCTGACATACGAATATACGTCTCTATATATTATACCAATAAGCAACCATGCTGCATGGGGTTGTTAAAATAGCACTGGCATCCTGCTGGCGCATAAAATGTGTTTTAGCTTCGTTTAGGAAGCTTACCTTCAGAGATAGCAATATCTAATAAAGTTATTACTTTATCAAACACTTGCTGTGCATTAAGTTCGCTAGTATCGATCTCAATAGCATCCTCTGCAGGTACAAGCGGAGCAACGGCACGATTCATATCGCGCTCATCACGAGCTTGAATGTCCTGTAATAGACCACTTAGTGTAACATCAAGACCGCGCGTATTCAACTCAACAAAACGTCTGCGAGCACGCTCTTCTGCGCTTGCTGTTAAATATATTTTTAACGGTGCATCTTGAAAAACCACAGTGCCCATATCACGACCATCGGCGATTAAGCCATTTTCAGTGCGAAATGCACGCTGGCGGCGTAATAATGCTTCACGAACGCGAGGTAATGCTGCAACCTTTGACGCTGCAGCGCCTACTTCTTCATTACGAATAGTAGTCGTTACATCTTCGCCTTCTAAAATAACTTTTCCTGCATTAGTTTGGCTATCTACCAAAAACTGCACATCTAAATTTGCAGCAAGAGGGACAAGCCCTTCTTCATTGTCTAATGCAATTTGGTGATGAAGTGCAGCTAAAGATAAAACGCGATAAATCGCACCACTATCTAGTACATCCCACCCCAACTTGTCGGCTAACAAGCGACAAACAGTTCCTTTACCTGAACCACTTGGGCCATCAACGGTGATCACGGGCATTAATAACGCCTGCATTTAAAACCTCCTGCAATGCACACCTAAATAAACCGCGACATTATACGTCAGTTATTAAAATATATCTGCTATTAGTGTGTAACTTTTGTAATTACTTCTAAATAGCTTATTCACTGACTGATGCTAAAACATTGAAAAATGTAGGAAATGTTTTATAAGTACATTTTGGATCATTAATCGTTATTGGCTTTCCGCCTACGGCAACCATAGCAAAACACATAGCTATACGGTGATCGTCGTAAGTATCTATAGCAACATCATTAAAATGTTCAGGTGGAGTGATTTCTATAAAATCCTCACCCTCTACAACTTCAGCGCCTACTTTTCTAAGCTCAGTTGCCATTGCGTACAAACGGTCTGTTTCTTTAACGCGCCAGTTATAAATATTACGAATAGCGGTTTTACCTTTAGCAAACAAAGCAACTGTTGCCAGTGTCATTGCTGCATCAGGAATTGCATTCGCATCTATATCTACGCCATTAAGCTCGCCTTTGCGAACAACTAAACGCTCATCATACCAATCAATTTTAGCGCCAACCTGCTCCATGACTTTAGCAAAGCCAATATCACCTTGAACCGATTTAGCGCCAACACCTTTAATTTCTATCTCGCCACCGGCAATCGCTGCGGCTGCAACGAAATAAGAAGCCGATGAAGCATCACCTTCAACCATAATACGCTCGATTGATTGATACTGTTGACCACCTTTAACGTTAAAAGTTGCATAGTCACTGTGCTCAACATCAATACCAAAGCGCGCCATAACACCTAACGTAATATCAATATAAGGTTTAGATACTAAAGTACCCTTAATAGTTATATGTGTATCGCCGTTAAATAAAGGTGCTGCCATTAACAAGGCAGTTAAAAATTGACTTGAAATACTGCCGTCAATTTCAACTTCACCGCCGTTGATTTGGCCGCCTACGATTTTAAGTGGTGGATAATCTTTATGTTTTGTATAGGTAACATCGCCACCCAGCGTTTGTAGAGCATCAACTAAGTGCCCTATTGGACGCTCTTCCATACGCGGCTCGCCTATTAGCTCGTACTCACCACTTACAGCAGCAAGTACAGCGGTTAGAGGTCGGTAGGCAGTGCCTGCATTACCTAAAAACAATGGTTCACTTGGTGTTTTAAACACACCACCAACACCCTCTACAGTGGCTACAGTGCGTTCTTCATTAAGTGTCACATTTACACCTAAAAGCTTCAGAGCACCCAACATATGACGAATATCATCACTATCAAGTAAGTTCTCTACAACAGTAGTACCACTAGCAAGCGCTGCTAATAATAAAATACGGTTTGATAAACTTTTTGACCCAGGTAAGGTAACTGTGCCGTTTACACGAGAAATGGGCTCTAAACGAAGTTGCTCCATTAGCTATTTTCCTTTGCAAAGGCAGCCATAAAGTCAACTAGTGCTTGAACACCTTCAAGTGGCATTGCGTTGTAAATGCTGGCGCGCATACCGCCCACTATTCGGTGACCTTCCAAAGCAAGTAAACCCGCTTCGTTAGATTGAGCAACAAATTTGCTATTTAAGCTTTCATCATTCAACCAAAAAGGAACATTCATACGTGAGCGACAATGCTTAGCAACAATATTTGAATAAAAATCAGAGTTATCGATAAAATCATACAGTAAATCTGCTTTAGCAATATTTTGTGCTTCCATGGTTTTTACACCACCATTGCTTTCAAGCCATTCAAATACTTCAGCCGCTAAATACCAAGCAAAAGTCGGTGGGGTATTAAACATACTGCCCTGCTTTGCTTCAAGTGCGTAATCTAAAATACCAGGTTTTGCTAAACCTTCACGCTCTAGTAATGTTTTACGTACAATAACGATTGATATACCCGATGGGCCAATATTCTTTTGTGCACCGGCATAAATTAAATCAAATTTATTAACGTCTATTTCGCGCGATAAAATAGTTGACGACATGTCTGCAACAATTGGTGCTGTTGGGTGGCTAGGTACATCAAAAATCTCTAAGCCATCAACGGTCTCGTTAGGGCAATAGTGGATATACGCTGCATCTGCTGGTAAATCCCAGTCAGCAACCGCTTTAATAGAAAACTCGCCATCAGCATCATTACGTATATCGGTAAAAGTCGTTTGAGTGAATTTACTCGCTTCATCTCTCGCACTTTTTGACCATACGCCATTTTCGCAATAAAAAGCGGTTTTACCTTCTTGGTGTAAGTTTAGCGGTACAGCACTAAATTGTCCTCGGCCACCACCATGCATAAACAACACTTCAAACTCATCACTAATATTCATTAAGCGGCGAAGGCTAGCTTCACATTTTGCAGTAACCGTTAAAAACTCTTTACTACGATGGCTTATTTCCATCACAGAAACACCCAAACCTTGCCAATCTAGGAACTCTTTTTGCGCTTTTTTCATCACCGCTTGCGGAAGCATAGCCGGTCCCGCACAAAAATTATATTTACTCATTACCTTTGCCTCATTCCAGTAATTAAAAATTTCAAGCCTGATCGCACTGCAAACAAGCTGTATTAGTTTTATTCAACAACATAAAAAAAAGCGGCTAAAGCCGCTTTTTCAATTTCAATTATTCAGAAGGAGGATTGTCATCCACTACTTCTTCAATAACCGTATCAACTGTTTCAACGTCTTCGATATCAATTAAGTCACTCTCAGTAACTTCAATCTCTTCTATACGTTGTAAACCAACTACTTGCTCTCCGTCAATAGTTCTGATCAAAATAACACCTTGCGTGTTACGTCCAACCGTAGAAACTTCATTAACGCGAGTTCGTACTAAGGTACCACGATTAGAAATAATCATTATTTCATCGTTGTCATCAACTTGCACAGCACCAACAACAGCACCGTTACGTTCACTCACCTTGATAGATACAACACCTTGTGTTGCACGACTCTTAGATGGATAATCTTCAAGCTGTGTACGTTTACCGTAACCATTTTCAGTTACTGTTAGAATAGCACCGTCAGTTTTTGGTACAATTAACGATACTACGCGTTGCTCGTCTGGCATTTTAATACCACGAACACCTGTAGCAGTACGACCCATTGGACGAACACCTTTGAAACGAATCTCAGGGTTGCCTTCTTCATCAAGTACTGGGTTACCGTTTTCATCAACAACGGTTGTTTCTTCAGCTTCTTTAAAGCGTACTACTTTACCAGCATCAGTGAACAACATAATTTCGTTGCTACCATCGGTAATATCAACACCAATTAAGCTATCGCCATCATTTAAGTTAACAGCAATAATACCGCTTGCACGTTGACGACTGTAAGCCGTTAATGGTGTTTTCTTAACAGTACCAAATGCAGTTGCCATAAAGATGTATTTATCTTCTGCGTACTCGCGTACTGGCAATATAGCTGTAATACGTTCATCAGCTTCAAGTGGTAACAAGTTAACAATTGGCTTGCCGCGCGCTGCACGACTTGCTAGTGGTAACTGATACACTTTAAGCCAATATAAACGACCGGCCGTAGAGAAACATAAAATAGTATCGTGTGTATTTGCAACTAACAGACGTTCAATGAAATCTTCATCTTTCATCTTCGTTGCTGACTTACCTTTACCACCACGACGCTGCGCTTCGTAATCAGACAATGCCTGATACTTCACATAACCTTCGTGAGAAAGCGTTACTACAACGTTTTCTTCAGTAATTAAATCTTCTAAGCTTATATCGTGAGCTGCGGCGTTAATTTCTGTACGACGCTCATCGCCATATTGCTCTTTAATTTCTACTAGTTCGTCACGAATAACTTCCATTAAACGCTCAGGCGTAGCCAAAATATATAAAAGATCAGCAATTAAATCTAATAAGGTTTGGTATTCACTTATAATTTTTTCGTGTTCAAGACCAGTCAGCTTGTGTAAACGTAAATCTAATATTGCTTGAGCTTGTTGCTCAGAAATATAATATTGACCATCACGAATACCTAAATCAGCGGCTAACCAATCAGGACGAGCTACATTATCTTCACCCGCTTTCTCAAGCATGCCTTGTACATGACCTAGTTCCCACGGACGCGCTGTTAAAGCAATTTTAGCTTCAGCAGGTGTAGGAGATTTACGAATAAGCTCGATAATTGGGTCAATGTTTGCAAGTGCAATCGCTAAGCCTTCAAGCGTGTGTGCACGGTCGCGGGCTTTGCGTAAATCAAACACGGTACGACGAGTTACTACTTCACGACGGTGAATAATAAACTCTTCAAGCATTTCTTTTAAATTAAAACACTTAGGTTGGTTATTAATTAAAGCAACCATATTCATACCAAACACAGTTTGTAACTGAGTTTGTGAATATAAGTTATTTAGAATAACTTCGCCTACGTCACCACGTTTGATCTCAATAACGATACGCATACCGTCTTTATCTGATTCATCTCGTAGCGCGCTAATACCTTCAATTTTCTTATCTTTAACCAGCTCAGCAATTTTTTCAATTAGGCGAGCTTTGTTAACTTGATAAGGAATTTCGTGAACGATGATTGTTTCACGGCCTGTTTTTTCATCGGTTTCGACGTCGGCGCGTGCACGCATGTACACTTTACCACGGCCAGTTAAGTAGGCTTGTTCGATGCCCTTCTTACCGTTGATAATTGCAGCCGTTGGGAAATCAGGACCAGGGATATAATCCATTAACTCTAAAATAGTTAAATCAGGATTTTGAATAAGTGCCAAACACCCGTTCACAACTTCAGTTAAGTTATGTGGTGGAATGTTTGTAGCCATGCCTACTGCAATACCCGACGAACCATTCACTAATAAATTAGGAACTTTCGTTGGTAAAACATCAGGGATGAACTCTGTGCCATCGTAGTTAGGAACGAAATCAACCGTTTCTTTTTCAAGATCGGCTAATAACTCATGCGACATTTTTGCCATACGTACTTCTGTATAACGCATTGCCGCTGCTGAATCACCATCAACCGAACCGAAGTTACCTTGGCCATCTACAAGCATATAACGTAGTGAGAATGGCTGAGCCATACGAACTATCGTGTCATAAACTGCACTGTCGCCGTGTGGGTGGTATTTACCGATTACGTCACCGACCACACGGGCCGATTTTTTGTAAGGCTTGTTCCAGTCATTACTAAGCTCGTTCATTGCAAACAAAACGCGGCGGTGAACAGGTTTTAAACCGTCACGTACGTCTGGTAATGCACGTCCTACTATTACGCTCATTGCGTAATCTAAGTAGGAGTTTTTTAACTCGTCTTCAATATTGACTGGCAGAATTTCATTGGCGAGATCAGTCATTTGATATCACATTCCTTCAGTATCAGCTCTCAACAACCCGGTATTGGGTATTAAGAGTATTTGTTATTATTACTAATAGCCATGCTATCACAATTAATTTCAATTTACAGGCGCAAAACTTTGCGATTTATCAATTTAGCCCTATATAATGGCCTCAGATTGACGAGGAAGTATTTTATGACCGAACATCAAAATGTAGATCACGCAGAAATAGCAAAATTTGAAGCCATCGCAGAGCGTTGGTGGGACCTAGACGGAGAATTCAAACCTCTTCACGAAATTAACCCGTTACGTTTAGATTTTATAGCAAACAAAACGCAAGGCTTATTCGATAAAGAAACACTCGATGTTGGCTGTGGTGGCGGCATTTTAAGCCAAAGCATGGCGCGTATGGGTGCTAAAGTAACCGGTATCGATATGGGGCAAGAGCCTTTAACTGTTGCTAAATTGCATAGTTTAGAGACAGGCGTAAATGTAGATTACATAAAAGTACCTGCCGAAGAGTTTGCATCGCAGTACCCTGAGCGCTTTGATGTAATAACGTGTATGGAAATGCTTGAGCACGTACCCGACCCAGCTTCTATCATTCATGCTGTAGCTGCACTTGCCAAACCAGGTGCAGACGTGTTTTTTTCAACCCTGAACAAAACCCCTAAAGCATATTTATACGCGATTGTTGGCGCCGAAAAGCTGTTGAAAATGGTACCTGAAGGTACACATGACCATAAAAAGTTTATAAAACCTGCGCAACTTATTGTATGGGCGGAGCAAGCGGGTTTAAAAGTACGTGCAAGTACAGGGCTTTCTTATAACCCACTATCAAAGCAATATACGCTTAATAACGACGTTAGCGTAAATTACATACTTTATTTTGAGAAGTTAGCTTAATGGCTAGCTCTCAAGCCCCACTGCCTCTTATTGAGTACGATGCATTTTTATTTGATTTAGACGGCACCCTGCTCGATACCGCTGATGATTTAGGCGCCGCTTTAAACGCAGTGCTTATAAGTAATAAAATCACACCTGTTAGTAGTGATGTATACCGCCCTGCAGCATCTAACGGCGCAGGTGCGCTATTAGAGGCTGGTTTTAAAGAGTTATGGGCTAAACAACCCCAAAGCGAGCTGATTAAGCAATTAGTTGACGAGTACGCTGCAAACATAGCAAAACACACGCATTGCTTCTCTGGAGTTGAATCGTTACTTATCGCCCTTGATCAAAAAAAGATCAAATGGGGGATCATGACTAACAAACCTGGCTTTTTGACCGAGCCTTTAGTGGCTGCTATCCCCGCTTTAAAAAACGCCAGTGTAGTAATAAGTGGCGATACCTTCGCTGAGGCCAAACCATCACCGCTACCACTGCTACATTGTGCAAAGCTTATGGGGGTAAAACCAAACCGTTGTTTGTACATTGGTGATGCACAGCGTGACATACAAGCAGGCAAAGCGGCAGGTATGCACACTGCAACGGCACTTTGGGGTTATATACCAAGTATTGATAAAGCCAACAGCTGGAATGCTGATTTTAACTGGCAAAGTCCAATTGATGGTTTTAACCATATATAGTGCCATGTTAATTATTAAACACTATATATTGTGATTGTGTTAGTTTTCACACAAAGCTTGTCGATAAAAAAAGCAGTCAAAATTTATTTTTAAAATGCGTAAATTTAGCAGATCATTAGTTGATTTTTGCATATTCTAACTTAAATGATTGTTCGAAGGTGAGTGTCTACTAACACAAATGCGTTATCCCAAAGTTATCCACATATAGGGGCAATTATGTCCCTTGCAAAACAACTCAGACCACACTATCTTGTGATCTCTAAATTGAACAACACCAGATATTGTGGCCAAATGTTATTCAATTAAATTCGCCATTACGGTGAAACTTATAATAAATGAGTACTTACCTTGCCATTGCGAGGTATGACGCATTGGTCAAAATACATAATTCCCAAGGAATACAGGCAAATGAACCAACAGTTATCTGTAAGCAAACGTGACGGGCGTAAAGAGCCTCTTGATCTTGATAAGATCCATCGCGTTATTGAATGGGCCGCCGAAGGTTTAAAAAACGTATCGGTTTCGCAAGTTGAATTAAAATCACACATTCAGTTTTACGACGGTATTCGTACTAAAGACATACACGAAACCATTATTAAAGCTGCTGCAGATCAAATTTCAAAAGAATCGCCTGATTACCAATACCTAGCGGCACGTTTAGCTGTATTCCATTTACGTAAAAAAGCGTACGGCCAATTTGAGCCACCACGTTTATTTAACCATGTAACAAAAATGGTTGAAGATAAACGCTACGACGCTCACTTACTTGTAGATTACACTGAGCAAGAGTTAGACGAGCTTGATGCATACCTCGATCATTCTCGCGATCTTAATTTTAGCTACGCGGCTGTAAAACAGCTTGAAGGTAAATACCTTGTTCAAAACCGTGTATCGGGTGAGATTTACGAAAGTGCACAGTTTTTATATATTTTAGTCGCGGCAAGCTTATTCTCTGACTACCCACGTGAAACACGCGTTTCTTACATTAAGCGTTTTTATGATGCAGTCTCGTTATTTAAAATATCATTACCTACGCCTATTATGGCAGGTGTACGTACGCCTACTCGCCAGTTTAGCTCATGTGTATTAATTGAGTGTGGCGACAGCCTTGATTCAATTAATGCTACATCGTCTGCGATTGTTAAATACGTATCACAACGTGCGGGCATTGGTATTAACGCAGGTCGTATTCGTGCGCTAGGTAGCCACATTCGTAACGGCGAAGCGTACCACACAGGTTGTATTCCTTTTTATAAGCACTTTCAAACAGCTGTTAAAAGCTGTTCACAAGGTGGTGTACGTGGCGGCGCAGCAACATTGTTTTACCCGCTTTGGCACCTAGAAGTAGAGAACCTACTTGTGCTTAAAAATAACCGTGGTGTAGATGACAACCGTGTTCGCCACCTTGATTACGGCGTACAGTTTAATAAATTAATGTACTCTCGTTTAATTAAAGACGATTACATTACGTTATTTAGCCCATCAGACGTGCCAGGCCTTTACGATGCATTTTTTGAAGACCAAGAAGAATTTGATGCGCTTTACGTAAAATATGAACAAGACGAATCTATTCGTAAAAAGCGTATTAAAGCGATTGAGCTTTTCTCTATGTTTGCACAAGAGCGTGCAAGTACAGGTCGTATTTATTTACAAAATGTGGACCACTGTAATACACACAGCCCGTTCATTGCTAAAGTTGCGCCTATTCGCCAATCTAACTTATGTTTAGAAATTGCATTGCCAACTAAGCCACTAAGCAACGTAAACGACGAAGAAGGCGAAATTGCCCTTTGTACACTGTCTGCGTTTAACTTAGGTGCCATTGAGTCACTAGACGAGCTTGAAGAGCTAGCTGAACTTGCAGTGCGCGCACTTGATAACTTACTTGATTTCCAAGACTACCCAGTACCGGCTGCAAAAAATGCGACTATGGGTCGTCGTACACTAGGCATAGGCGTAATTAACTACGCATACTACTTAGCTAAAAACGGTAAGCGTTACTCAGATGGCAGCGCAAATGCACTGACTCACAAAACGTTTGAAGCGATTCAGTACTACCTAATGAAAGCATCAAACGAGCTTGCTAAAGAACGTGGTGCATGTCCTAAGTTTAACGAAACAACGTATTCACAGGGCATTATGCCAACAGATACGTACAAACGTGACTTAGATAAAATTTGTGATGAACCACTTCACCTTGATTGGGATACATTACGTGCCAGCATTAAAGAGCACGGCATGCGTAACTCAACACTAAGTGCGTTAATGCCTTCAGAAACATCGTCGCAAATCTCTAACGCAACAAATGGTATTGAGCCACCACGTGGTCACATTAGCGTTAAAGCAAGTAAAGACGGTATTTTGAAACAAGTAGTGCCTGAGTACGAACGTTTAAAGAATAACTACGAGTTATTATGGGATATTCCATCAAACGATGGTTACCTACAACTTGTGGGCATAATGCAGAAATTTGTTGACCAAACTATATCGGCAAACACAAATTATGATCCAAATAAATTCGAAGGCGGTAAAGTACCTATGCAAGTCTTATTAAAAGACTTACTAACAGCGTACAAACTGGGTGTTAAAACCTTGTACTACCACAACACTCGCGATGGTGCCTCAGATATGCAAGAAGATACTCCAGAAGTGGAAGATGATGATTGTGAAGGCGGCGCGTGTAAAATATAGTTATTAATTTTTATTTTAAGCGGGCATTTAGCCCGCTTTTTCTGATAGTTTTTTGAGTGATAAACATGTCTTATACTACATTTAGCCGAAACCATAATAACCAAATGCTAGAGCCAATGTTTTTTGGCCAAACTGTTAACGTATCTCGTTATGACCAACAAAAATACCCAATTTTTGAAAAGTTAATCGAAAAGCAACTGTCTTTCTTTTGGCGTCCTGAAGAAGTAGATGTAAGCAAAGACCGTTTAGACTTTCAAGCATTACCAGATCACGAAAAGCATATATTTTTAAGTAACTTAAAATATCAAACTTTGCTTGATAGCGTACAAGGTCGTTCACCTAACGTTGCCCTACTTCCTATAGTATCGTTACCAGAGCTTGAAACATGGATAGAAACGTGGGCATTTAGTGAAACGATTCACAGCCGCTCGTACACGCATATTATTCGTAATGTTACACAAGCCCCTGAACTTATTTTTGATGACATAGTTAGCAACGATAAAATCAGCGAACGCGCCGATGCTGTAACCACATACTATGATGACTTAATTAATTCAGTATCGCTTTACAACCTTTACGGTGAAGGCAAGCATGAAATTAACGGCAAAACAGTGATCGTTAATTTGTTCGAACTTAAAAAGAAACTTTACCTTGCCATGATGTCGGTAAATATTCTTGAAGCCATTCGTTTTTATGTAAGCTTTGCGTGTTCGTTTGCGTTTGCTGAGCGTGAATTAATGGAAGGTAACGCTAAAATCATTAAGCTTATTGCGCGTGATGAAGCACTTCATCTTTCGGGTACTCAGCATATTTTAAATATTATGCAAGACGGTAAAGACGACCCAGAAATGGCAATTGTTGCAGCTCAGTGCCGCGACGAAGCTATTAAAATGTTTGTAGAAGCCGCAGAGCAAGAAAAAGAATGGGCAGAGTACCTATTTAAAGATGGTTCTATGATTGGTCTAAACAAGCATATTTTATGTCAGTACGTTGAGTACATTACTAACGCACGTATGACCGCTATTGGCTTACCAGCACAGTTTGAAAATAACAGTAACCCTATCCCATGGATCAATTCATGGTTAGTGTCTGATAACGTGCAAGTAGCACCACAAGAAGCAGAAATTAGCTCATACCTTGTTGGTCAAATCGACTCGCAAGTAGATGCCTCTGAATTTGGTGACTTTGATTTATAATGAGTGACAAGTCTACTGCAAGCATAACGCTTGCAGAAAACAGCCAGTGTATAGAATTTACCACTGGCTGCCCTTCTGTTTTACAGTGCTTAGAATCAATGAAAATAGACGTTGCATTCCAATGCCGCGAAGGTTACTGCGGCGCCTGTAGAGCAACGTTAGTGTCAGGTAACGTCGAGTATAACGAAGAGCCACTGGCGTTTGTGCGCGAAGGCGAAATACTCCTGTGCTGCTGCAAGCCTAATGGTGACATAAGCATAAATTTAAAATAATTTATGAACAAAATAAAAAGCCGATAATAAATTATCGGCTTTGTTATTTATAAATCAACGACCCAGGGAGATTGTTGTTTAATTATATTATTTTTCTTTTAAGTAAACGGTTTTCTTTTCTAGATATTGCTCTAAACCAAACTTACCGTCTTCACCGCCAAAACCACTTTGTTTCCAGCCATTATGAAAACCTTGATGCTGCTCACCCATACCACGGTTAATATATACCTCACCCACTTCTAATTCGTTAATAGCTTTATTAATATCAAAAAAGTTTTGAGTGAATATATAGGCGCTTAAGCCATAAATACTGTCGTTACAGTACTGTATTGCTTGGTCCATATCTTTAACTTTTACAATAGGGAGTACTGGGCCAAAAGTTTCTTCGTGTACTGCAATGTTATCTTGCTTAACGTCTACAAGTAACGTTGGTTCGTACCAACAACCACCTTCGAAACCCTCAACAGAAGCAACTTTACCACCAGTGGCGACAGAAGCGCCTTGTTGAATACTTTGTTGAACAATGTGGTCAATGTTGTCTATTTCACGTTGATTACATTTAGGCCCCATTTGTGTATCTGGGTTCATAGGATCCCCAACACGAAGTGCTTTTACTGCTGGTATAAATTTAGCCATAAATGCATCGTACACAGACTCTTGAACATATAAACGCTCAACACAGGTACATACTTGCCCGCAGTTAGCAAAGCGACCCCAAAGCGCACCTTCAACAGCCTCATCAAGGTCGGCATCTGCCATAACAACCATCGGGGCTTTACCGCCAAGTTCAAGCATTACAGGCGTCATGTATTCTGCGCTAGTTTTATAGATTTGCTTACCTGCAGCAGTAGAGCCTGTCATGGTGATCATTTTAGTAATTGGGCTTTCACACAATGCTTGGCCAACAACAGAACCTGATCCATTAATAACGTTTAGCACGCCAGCAGGAATCCCCGCTTCGTTTGCTAAACGACCCAGCTCGGTGGTTGCTAAAGGTGTTTCTTGGGTAGGTTTTAATACAATAGAGTTACCTGTAATCAACGCAGGTCCAATTTTACGACCAGCCAATGCCAGCGGAAAATTCCACGCAGTAATACCAACAACTACGCCACGCGGCACTTTATGAATGTATATTTTTTCATCTTCGTTATCTGAAGGTAAAATATCGCCTTCAATAGTAAGTGCATGGTCGCATGCATAGTCAATAAAAGTCGCTGTTACGTCGACTTCCATTTGTGCAACTGATAGCAATTTACCTTGCTCTGCAACAAGCATTGGTGCAAGAATATCTTTATTTTCACGAATTTTATTAGCAAACACGCGCAATATATTTTGACGTGTGCGAGCTGTCAATTTAGCCCACTTTTTCTGGCCTACATTCGCTGACTCAAGTGCATACTGCGCATCTTCTATACAGCCTTTTGGTATTTCACCAATTTTTTTACCCGTAGAGGGGCTTAGTATTTCAATGATGCCGCTCGCTTTAGACGCAACATATTCACCGTTTATAAAATTTACATTATTATGGAAGTTCATTGAACTATCTCCCCATCCATCCGCCATCAACCAATAAAATAGCGCCGTTTACATAACTAGCAGCCTCAGAAGCCAAGAACACTGCGGGCCCTTTAAAGTCTTCAGGATTTCCCCATCGACCTTGTGGAATGCGCGCTAAGATGGCTGCATTACGCTCTTTGTCATTGCGTAATGCTTCAGTGTTATCGGTATCAATGTAACCTGGCGCAATGGCATTTACATTAATGCCTTTACCTGCCCATTCGTTAGAAAGCGCCATAACCAATTGCCCAATAGCACCTTTACTAGCTGCGTAACCTGGTACTGTAATACCACCTTGAAAGGTAAGCAAAGAAGCTGTAAAAATAACTTTACCCTCGCCATGTTCTATCATTTGTTTGCCTATTTCGCGGCTTAAAATAAATTGAGCATTTAAGTTAACTTCAATCACTTTATCCCATAAATCATCTCCATGCTCAGCCGCAGGAGCACGTAGGATTGTACCTGCATTATTGACTAAAATATCAATTTTAGGAAAATCGCTTTTAACATCATTAATAAAAGAATAAAGCGCATCACGATCACCAAAGTCACATTGATAGGCTTTAAAGTTTCGGCCAAGGGCTTTAACTTCTTTTTCTACTTCTGAGCCTTCAAGCTCTAAGCTTGCAGACACACCAATAATATCAGCGCCAGCCTGTGCTAAACCTAGTGCAATACCTTTACCAATACCGCGCTTACAACCTGTAACAAGGGCTACTTTGCCTTCTAAGCTAAATTTTTCTAACATATTATTCATTTTAATACCTTTATAATTTTTATTATTGTGGATTACATTCAACAAGCGCTTTCATGCCTTCTGGATTTCCATCCATACTCGAAAATGCACTACCAATATCAGTTAACGAACTAACCGAACTAATAAAAGGTTTAAGATCTATTTGGCCCGATGAAATTAACTCTATTGCCCAATCAAAATCTGCCGCTTCGTATACGCGCGCACCTAATAACTCCAACTCTTTCCAAAAGAATTGAAATAAATCGATTTCAGGTTTAACACTGTGAATAGCCACCATGACTATACGACCCCGACGCCCTGCTATTTCGGTCATAGCCTCTATTGCGGGTTTTACGCCTGATACTTCAAATACAACATCTGCACCTTTTGTTTGCGTCCAGCTATCTACATAGGCTGCTAAATCTTCTTCAATGGGATTAACCGATTTAACACCTAGCTCATTGGCAAAAGCACGGCGGCTTTCGTTAGGCTCAGACACGAGCACTTCTGCTCCAACACTTTTAGCAACCGCAGCAACTAATTGCCCAATTGGCCCGCCACCAAGTACAACCACTTTCTCACCCGCTTGTAAGCGCGAGCGTCGTACATCATGGCACGCAACCGATAACGGCTCTATTAATGCGCCTTGTTTTAAATCAACGCCTGCTGGTAATTTATGCAAAGTACGCGCTTTAACTGTCCAGCTTGACTGAAAAGCACCTGGCGTATCTATTCCCATAAACTTTAAGTTTTGACAAATATGCGTATGCCCTGCATTACACGTAGGACAATCGCCACACCAATCTAATGGACGTACTACCACGTTTTCGCCTACAGCAAAGCCTTCAACGCCTTCACCTATTTCTGCAACAACACCTGATATTTCATGGCCAATTGTTTGCGGAATAGACACTCGTTGATCCATTACGCCGTGGTATATGTGCATATCTGTACCGCAAATCCCAACGTATCCAACACTCAATCTAATCTCACCCGCTTTAGGTTTAATAGATGTGCCTTCAACAATGTTAAATGACTTGTTACCTATATATTGTGCAGCTTGCATATTTTTATACCTTCAAGAATGTTTAATTAAATAGTAACCAAGTAAAGCATCATTAAAACAATGCCGATACGAGGAATATCAAAGTGAACTATCACACCTTAATATGGTTTATTGTTAACAATTTACACCTAGGTATGTTGTTTGTAAAGCCACTATCAAAATTTAATATAACTTTAGAGCGCAAAAGCCAATACGTTAAAAAGCATTAAGAATAGTTATTAAAATTTACTTGTATGTTTTAATATCAACATATATTGTCAACAATTAACACGGTATAAAGAGGGACAATAATGATTAAAAACAAAAAATCTGCGCTTAGCGTAGTGATTATCAGCGCTCTAAACTTAGCGGGATGCAGTCAAAACATACAAACACACACGCCCAGTAGTAAAACAAATAACAACGTAGTCTTTTCTGACGTATCTGAACAAGCAGGTTTAATAACACAAAAAAATTGGAAGTATGGCGGCCCTACCATTGCAGATATAAACAGTGATGGTCACTATGACCTACTACTAACAAATCACGACACCACTCCTATTCGGTTGTTTATGGCAAATGGCGATAATACATACACACTACAAGATAATATTTTTCCACGAGCAGATCTTCATGGGATGTCGGCCGGTGATTACGACAACGATGGCGATCTCGACGTACTTATTGCCCTAGGTGGCGGAAATGGCACCAAACCTAAACCACAACGATTACTTAAAAACAATAATGGCAAATTTGAAGATAAAACTGTTGAAGCTGGCTTATCTAAAATGGGAGCTCGCGGGCGCTCTGTGCGTTGGATTGATGTAGATGGCGATGGCGATCTGGACTTTATACAGATAAACGCCGAGAAATTAATTCACGAAAACTCGCCACGTAATATAATTTTTGAAAATATTGGTAACGGAAAATTTGCTCATCACCCCTCACCTTCTTTTGAAAATATAAAAGCCGAGCGCGTATTATTAACCGATTATAATAACGACAACATACTCGATATTTTTGGCTTCGATGCTTATAATAATTTAAGTATATACAAAGGAAATAACGACTTTTCATTTACTGATGAAACTAACAACGTTATTACAAATAACAAAGAATATAAAAACACGTTAGTTATTGCTCAAGCTGATATTGATAACGATGGTGATATGGATTACTACCTAGCTCGCGGTAAACCAAATTACCAAATAGCTAATAATAGTATCTCGTATAACAAAGAAAATAAGCGGTTAGATTTGCGCGATGAAGGTAACAAGAGTCACGACGGTATAACACTCATTACAGACAACACAAACTCAGGAAGCCTTATATTAAGTGACTTTTATCACTTCCCACGCGCCAAACTATTAAGCCAAATGGATGTATATATCGGAGAGCAAAAAAAATTAATTAATACACCTAATAAAAATACAACTATTAGCCAACAAAAAGCGCTCGGTTTTCCAACTAAGCTTGATAAAACCGGCTGGTACATTGGTTATTTAGGTAATAATAAATGGCGTGTTGAATGGGTACTTACAGATAACCTTGCATGGGATATACGTGCATCGTTCAAAAATGTAGCTGAATACCAAAGTGATTGGCAGCCACAAAATCAAGTCCTTACCGATGTATTACTACGTAACGATAACGGTAAGCTAGTTGATATTTCATCTAAATTACCAGCATTAACAAACAGTAATAACTGGGGTGTTGTACCAGGAGATTTTAATAATGACACTAAAATAGACTTTATGGTTTATCGCTTTGGTAAGTTAAAAGAGCGTATTTCTGATGTACTCTTAATAAATCAAGGCGATTACAAGTTTGAAGCAACAACAGTACATAATGCCAATACTGAAATAGGCCAAGATTCTCATGGTGATATGGGGGCTGCCTTTGATTATGACCAAGATGGTAAATTGGACCTACTCAGCGGTGATACAGACAACGGCCAGTGGCATTTGTATAAAAATACCACTGAGTTAAGCGACGCTCATTATACCCTTATAAGAGTTGGCTACTCAAAAAGTGGTATTGATCCGTATGGTGCAAAAGTACAAATTAAAACGCCAAGTGCAGCTCAATATCAAGTTATTGGTTCGCAAAGCGCATCTCACTCGCAAAGCTTACTTAATATTGTGCATTTTGGATTAGCACAAGCTGATACGCTTTCATCAGTTGTAATTACATGGCGAGATGGCAGCCAAAAAACGCTCACTAATGTTAAGGTAGACTCACTAATAAAAGTGGGAGAATTTAAGTAAGTCCTGTTTAATATGTACTAGCTCAGGCTTGATCTGACAGTTACCCATTTTTCTAATGATGACTGTTAGTTTAGATTTGAGCTAAATTCTTTTCTGCCCAAACCGTTTTTCCATCCAGTAATGTTTTAAGTGGTGTTCGACCGCAACATACTTTCCCTTGATGAGTCCGATCATTGTTGTAGTAATCCATCCATTCGTCCAGATCTTTTTATAGTTCTTCCTTAAG
This sequence comes from Pseudoalteromonas sp. SWN29, assembly GCF_015864465.1. NCBI lineage: Bacteria > Pseudomonadati > Pseudomonadota > Gammaproteobacteria > Alteromonadales > Pseudoalteromonadaceae > Pseudoalteromonas > Pseudoalteromonas sp. SWN29. The sequence goes on along the minus strand of NZ_JADYXE010000002.1, from coordinate 137,043 downwards.
CGTATAGCTAACAATTGAACGAACACCACTACCTGAAACAAACACGCCTAATTTACGAAGCTCATTGCTGCTTCTATGATGGCCGTGAGCAGGATAGTCAACTGCATATTTAATGACGGCTTGCTCTGTTTCTTCGTCAACGCGATTCTTTATATTTGGTGTACGGCGGTTCTTTTCGATTAATGCATCAATCCCCCCTCATTAACGAGTTCTTGATAACGATAAAATGTATCTCGTGATACGCCCATGACTTTAAAGGCTCTTGATACATTGCCTAGTTCTTCAGCGAGGTTAAGTAAACCAGCTTTGTGTTTTATGGTTGGGTTGTTAGTATGCAACATGAGAGTTACCTTTTTGTTTGTTTTGATTTAAAGATTCGACACCTTTATCAAAACGGGTAACTCTCACTTTTTCAAGTTGAATTGTCAGATATTGTCTGAACTAATACATATAAGTTAACTTAATATATTTTTGCCTTTATTCTCTTGTTGATGAATAGTTACTGGCCATCCTGGATACTGATTACTTGCTTTACCATCGGCTATATCTATTAAAAACTTATATGCTTCCATTGTGTATGTCAGCTTTTCAGAATCAAATGTAATAAAGCCAAAACCACTCCCTTTCTCATGTGCCTTTACATAACGATTACTGGATTTACCAACCTGTGGATTTCCTACCGCATAGACATAAATCTTATTACCGAAAGTGTCATTATATTCGCCAGTTTCTCCAAGGCCGTGTGCTGGCCGGTTTTGGTAAGGCATGCTCATCGAATCAGGTTTCCACCATCTTGGCCAACCGGCAGAAATAGCTGGCGTACAAAAAGCCCAATTGCTATCTCTTTGCTGGTTTACGCCATATTGCGATAAAGAACCTAAATGGGTATCTCCACAAATATGTAACGCCATAGAGTCACGCATTGCGTCAATTGCACGGTTACGTGCAGATGCAGGCCAACCACTCGAATCAAAATCATATTTCAAGAAGCGATCAGGCAAGGGCTGATGAGTAGAAATAGCAGCAAACACCGTTTGACTTAATACCGCTTTTAATTTATGCCCACGCCAATCATTACCCCACTTTATAAGAAAGTTCTCTTGGCGGTTTCCTAACAGGTCTAAGCCGGGGGGATTGAATATAGGATTATAAAAAAGTGGGTCTTCATCTTGTCCCGTTTCGCCAACCGCAACATTAATACGCTCTGGGCCACTTTTCCATTGTCTGTCGGCAAGAATCGCAAAACCGACACCGCCATATAGCATAGTGCCATAATACGAGCTAATACCATTAGTTGGCGTTGGATCATAAGGATCTGGATTATGGTTGAGAGTGGTTTTATGTATCATATTTACCACGCGTGCAGAATCAATGTAACCACCTAATGCACTTGCTGAAGGGTCTTTGGAAATGTTTTCCATCCTTGCACCACCTTCCCCCCACAAATTACCTTGGAGTACATCATGATCATCGGGCAAACAAATTGTCGGTTGATTACGCATTACCTCTTTGAAAGCCAAGCCAAACTGATAGAATTTGCGTAAGTAATTTAAAATCGCTAAATTATCTGGAGTACGAATTACACCAAATCCGCCATGACTTTCATAAATTTGATCACCAGAAAAGAACACCAAATCGGGGTTTAGTTTTTCGACATTTTGAGCAACAGGTTGGTACGGAAAACCATAATCATTTTGACACGTGAGCGCGGCCATTCGTAATTTTTCACTCGCTGGGTTCGCTTTTATAATCCCTGAATATATATCTGGGGTTTGTGTACCATCTGTGTGTTTTTCACGGTATACAACCCGAAAAGGCGTATCGCGTGTTTCATCCCAATTAGCAATACGAAAGGTCGCCAACCAGCCATCATGGTCTATGACTTGCGAATCAATAGCGAGCCACTGATCATCACGCTGTATTTGTAGTTCTATTTGCTGATTATCTTGTTCACCTATAGGCCCTGTGTAAGCACTCAACTTCATCACAAAGCCTTCATCACTCAATGTATCGTTTAACGAATACATAGTCCAAAGTATCGGACCAAACGCTTGTTCATCTATTACTGAAAATGCTTCACCTTGCATGGTCCAATTACTAAATTTATATCGTGCGCCCAACTTGTCTTCAGGTGCATTTTCATATGTGACGGATGGAATCGAAAAGTTACTCACCAACGCCACATTGCCTAATAATTCAGTGGCTGCAGCCAAATGAGTGAGAGTACCTATCACTTTTCCTGACGACGTTAAACTAGCCGTTAACTCTAAAGCCATGGCACCTGATTGAGGTGTTCCAGTCAGCGTTAAAGTAACAGCTTGATCCTCTATCGGAATCGATATAGGCACGGTGTTATTGCCTAACACTAAATCGTTGTTTTTAATACCAAGGTCATAACCCTGCTGTACAAAACAATTACTACGGTATTCATTTAATTCACTTTTAGCACCAAGACGAATACCCGCGCCACCATCGTTGCTGTTTTGCTCTAAGCGAGACACTTGCACCGACATTGTAAAAGCTTGGTCAAGATGCGCTATTTGGTGAGTGAGTGAATGAACACTACGATTACCACCTCTACTTCTACATTCAGCAGCACCATTAACTACGCGCCAATCCTCCATTGGATTAGCCCAATATTGTTTTCCAAGCCATACTCTATCATACGTTTTATACCAATTATCATGATGAGATTTAGTACCGCGGGTAGTTGTTGAAGCCACTGTCCCAAAACTGCTAGTGCAACCAGAAATTCCTGTAGCAGCAACACCAGCAGCTAGTATTTTGAGGACTGAACGACGAGATATGTTTTTGTTCATAGTTTTAATCTCACAAATCAAATATTGTTAACAGTAAACAAACTATATTTGATTTTTTACTAAAGATCAGCATTTTTTTTCTAAAAACGGTTACAAATTGATAAAAGTTAATTGCAAGTATTATCAGTGATGTTTACCTAGACACTAAATATTTTACCTAGCTTGTTATAAAAAGGTATTATTGCTGATAGTTTTCTTAACCCGCCCTATATAAAGCTTTGTTTAGATAACCGATTAGAGCTTCCCACTATGAGAAAACTACAGTAACAATTTCTAAAATGAGATAGATTCTCCACTTTCAGTTAATAAATTTTTTGGGCTTGTTTATAAGTCATATCGCCTTTTTCTACAGCGTCGACAACTTGCAATTTAAAGCCTAATGAATAATCTCGTTGTGTTCTTTTAATCGGTGTATTATTTGACTTGGTCATAATAAGTCCTAAATGTGTAAACACATTTCAGGACGAGACAAGTAACAAAAGCCAAAAAGCCCGCAGAAATGCTGCGGGCTTTTTATTAGATTAAAAATTTAGAAATTAATACGGGTATTAAGTCTAAATGTACGTCCGGTATGATACTGGTAGACCGTGCGTGACTTAGTTGCATCCCCTTCAAGTGGGCTGCCTTCGGAGAACGTTTGGCCACCAGCATTTAAGAAACGACTCGTAAAGTATTGGCGTACGCCTTCGTCGGTTACATTGGCAACTTGTAGTGATAGCGTCATGTAGTTATTTACTTTATAACTTGCAGAAAAGTCGAGCGTTTTACGTCCCTCTTCCCACAGCGATCCGTTTTCCCATGAGCGTTGTACAAGCTGATCGGTTGTCCCTTGGTAAGATAGACGTAATTGATGACCATCTTTTTCCCAAAAACCCGTTACGTTGTAGCTATGCTCTGGCGTATAGGCAACCGCCAATGAAGGAATTTTTACATTATTATCAATCGATGATACTTCTTGATCGTACTTACTGTCTTGATATGTATAGTTAGCCTGCAAGCCAAGGCCGGACCAAATACCCGGTAAGTTATCGTAGGTTTGCATGTATTGAAGCTCTAACCCTTTAATACTTGCCCCTTTACCATTTTTAATACGGGTAGTGTTAAATTTGGCACACATTTGCTCTAAGTCACCTGAATACATCCACTCTTTTTGATAATCCTGGCCACCTTGGAACCGTTTAGGCATACACCCTTCTAAGCTATCTTGGCCAGCAATCAGTACTAAATCATTTGGATCATAGGTTTCTCCTTCTGTTAAACCTACGTCACGTAAATCATCCATGTAAGTAACGATTGTTTCTGATTCTTCAAAGTTAGTCATATCTTTATAGAATAACGTCGCGGCTAATAAGCCGGAATCATTAAAGTACCATTCATAAGATAAATCTAAATTAAATGATTCAAGAGGGTCTAATTTAGGATTAGTCAGTGTAATTGAGTTATTACGATTTTCGCCACCCCATTGCGTTTCTCTCACTTTAAAACCAGGGCGAAGCGAGTCAATTTGCGGGCGTGCCATTGTTTTTGATGCTGCGAAACGAATAATAGTATCTTCACTGTATAAGTAATTTAGATTTAAACTCGGTAAAAATAAATCATATTCATGCTCATCCGTAACGGCAAAAGAGCGCAAACTTCTGTCTTCCGTTGGTAATAAATTTCCTGCTTCATCATAAACTCGTTCACCGTAAATCCAATGTTTTTCTGTCGAAACATCAGAATGACGCCATAAATACCACTCAGATTCAAACTCGCTACCTTGTATCGCGTTAGGATCATGACACGGGCCTTGATCTGGTATCCTAACATCATCAGTCTTATCATTGGTTCCTAAGGTGTCATAACCCAAACCATCCGTTCTAGACCAACGAATTTCTTCATTATAATTAGTGCCATAAAACGGAGTCGCTGCACAAAGCGGTAAACTTGGGTCACGCAGTTCTGCAAGCTTGAATGGATCCATTAAACGGGCATTATTTGATGGGTCATAAGCAAACTGCACACCTGATGCACCTTGAACTTCAACCGTTGTTTTAACATAACGAACACCGACATCACCACTAATGCGTCCATCTAATAACTCAAAGTTGAGCTTTGTGTAAAATGCTAGGTTATCGAATTCTGTATTTCTTGTATTTGAATTATCAGTATTAAATGCCACTTCTGGGCTACCTAACGCAACTTCAAACGCTTTGAAAGCTGAAAAGCTATTCCAACCATCAGTTACATTATCGCGACCATAACCAAGGCCTGCCATAAAATCATCTACTGGGAATTCATTGCCGTCTGTAACCATTGCCCCGGTGATATCACGTAAGCCACTGCCTAAAACCGCAGGTAATCCAGTATTTGGGTTTGTAATTACAACGCCTTCACCTACACTGTTAAAAGACCCTTGCTGTGCATCAACATACTTAGAACGTTTAGACCATTTAGCACCAAATTCGATTGAACGAAAGTTATTTGAATCTAGAACGTAGTCAAAGTCGACAAATAATGACTTTTGTTCATCTTCTACCCTATTTAAAGTTCTGCCCATGTAAGATAAATGCTGAGCATCTAATTCGTCAGGGTTAAACCCGGTAGTGCTATAGTTATCCCACAGGCTTTCTGGATCACCAAAGGTATTATTTTCGCCATAGTCAATTAAGCCCGTACCGGTTACTAAATTACACTTCCCACTAATACAGTCATAACCCACAGGTTCCATATCTTCAGGCGGAACATTTTTTAAACTCCATGCACTAATGTTTGCAAAATTTTGTAATGCTACATATACAGAATTATTGGGTATTTGCTCAGTTTTAGAGTAACCAACTCCCGCATCCATCGTTAATGAATCACTAAAATTATGGTTCATATCTAAAGAAAATATTTGATTGTTATTTTCAAAATCCCCTTCAGATTGTACCAAGCCACCACTGCCAAAGCGGTTAACAAATTTAGTAAATGTATTCGTTTCTAAATCAATGGTACGCCAGTCTTGTTCAGGATCTGTATATTCAGCAGTTACACCAGCCAAACCAGGGTCTTCACCTTCAACCAAGTTTTTAGTTTCTACTGAGCGGGTGTTAATTCCATGCATAGAATTATTTATATCTTGCTTACCAACAATAGCATTAAAGTTAAATTCTGTATTTTCTGTTGCGCGCCATTGTAAACCTAGACTGAAATTCACACGATCATTTTGACTTTCTTGATATTGATACTGTACGGCTCGAGGTGTAATACCTACAGCATTTTCAATAACATTACCGTTAGTATCTTTCGCTAAAGGGGATTCTAAGGCATACCAATCTGTTGCCGAGTATTGATCTTTACGATACGCATTGGTTTCTTTAACTGCTGTTACAACCACGCCAAACGTATCATCAAAAAACTTTCTTGAAAATGTACCCGACACTTTGTAATTATCTTCTTCTGATAAGTCATTGTAACGACCTTCGAGCGTCATGGTGTTTATTTCGTAGTTTAAATCTAACGGCTTAGTTGTTGTTAAATTTATATTGGCACCTAATGCCCCCTCTTCATGATCGGCACTTGGGGTTTTAACCACTTCTATTTTAGATAAGATATCTGAAGAATACTGCGATAAATCGACACCTTGACTATAACCTGTTGAGCCAAGCTGGACACCATTCATACTGATGTTATTTTGTTGTGAATTAGCGCCACGAACAGTCACCCGTGCGCCTTCACCATCAACAGATTGCACCGACACACCAGTTACACGAGAAAGCGCATCAGCGATGTTTTGATCAGTGGACTTACCAATGTCTTCAGCGTTTATGGAGTCAACAACGTTTTCAGCAAAACGCTTATCATTAATAGATTTTTTAAGACTGGCGGCTAACCCGCTGACTTCAATTATTTCAATATCGGCTTCTACTTTCGATTTTTCTTGTGTGCTTTCGTCTTGCTTGGCGTAAACCAATTGTGTTGCAAGTACTGCAGCTGTAATCGCGCTCAACTTGAACGCTTTGTTGATGATTGTCATGTGTGTTCCCTTTCTAAGGTATTATTATGTTGTCAGGTTAATCTTTTGTAAACAATAATATAATAACCAAACAATTGTCAACTGTATTTTGTTAACAATCTTTACTTAATTATAAAAAAGCAACTTAATGCGTAAGCATTAAATTGCTCTTAATTAACAGTGTTAAAGTAAATATTTACACAGAGTTTATCTAGGGCGTGTTGATCTTTGGTGGGTTAATTTGCAGCAGTATGTTTGGTTTTTAGGCAAGGCAGAGCCTATAAAGTGTGGTTATTCCCCATAAATAGGCGATAACGCAGCATAAATACCAAACATGCGCTGCCTGTTGGGTTCTTTCTAGGGACGATTAACTCTTTGTTGCTCGGTTTTTACTTAGCCCACTAGGTTACAAACCTCGCGCCGCGATTAAATCGCCCCTAGATTGAACAAATTTCAATCCACAAAGATCAACACGCCCTAGCCTAATCAAAATTCTTTTATATACGGCCAACCAGCAAACTGTTTGCCTATAGAAGGATCGGTATTCCATTCCCAACACTCTAACTGATAATATTTTTTAGCGTGATTTATTTTAATAATTCCGTAACCTTCGCTTTTTAAGTTTCGGTCTGCTAAAAATTTACCCCACGTTGTATTTTGTTTAGCAAAAAGCTTATGCGTTACTTTTGGATTAGCTGCGGCCAGTACACGCATTTTATTACCAAACGTGTCGGTAAAATCACCGGTATTTTTGTCGTTGTTTCGCTGATTGGGTAAAGGTGCGTGGGGTTCAAACCAACGCTGCCAAAACGCCGCACTAGCTGGGCCTGCAAAAAATAAGCTGCCATCATCAAAGGTATTTATTCCTTGGTAGGCAAGCAAACCGAGGTGTTGATCTCCCGCAATTACTAATGCATTAGCGTCACTTACTAGTTTTACTGCGCGTGTACGCCCATCCGCCGGGTAGCCATGTGCATCGTAATCTATTAATGCTTTGCCATTTTCATCGGTTTGAGGCGACCCCCACATGGAAGCAGTAATACATATTTTAGGTTTACCCGGGTGCATAGTTTGCCAGTCTTTTAAAAAGGCTTCTTGGCGTTTACCTAATAACTCACCCGTTGTGGCAAGCTTATTAGCTTTGTAGTCAGGTGGCGTTTTAAATTTACGATCCTCAACCATCGCAAAGCTAATTCCGCCATATTCAAAAGCGGCGTAGGCTACAGGAATATCATATTTAATAGGCGTAGGGTCGTAAGGGTCTGGATTGTGACCGTTTTGCATACGGTAAATCATTCTAACTAAGTCTTTATCCCACTTATAACCACCGTCTTCTTCTTTTGGCATATCGGAGTGCTCGGCTCCATCGCCCCACAAGTTACCTTGCAGTACATCATGATCATCAACCAAAACAAGTGTAGGCTTATCTTTTATACTATCGGCAAATGCCCAGTACCATAAGTACCATTTATATAAGGTATCTAGTTTGGCATCTTTTGTGTGCCGACCATAACGAGTTGGGTATGTTTCATAGTACTGATCGCCACAAAAAACATACATATCAGGGTTATGATAATTGGCATTTTCAACAAGCTCAGTGTGAGGGAATAAAATATTATCTTTGGTGTAACGCCCTAAATCGCGCTCGCTGCTAATAAGGCGCGTGTAATGTGTGTTGTCTAAGCTTTTGGAGGTAGGAATAATACAAGAGTACAATGCAATCGTGAATTCTTTAGTATTTTGTGGGTCCTTAGCAATAGTGCCAAAGTATAAAGTGTCTTCAGGCTTTTGTGGGTTAACAATTCTGTATTGAGCTTGTTTTAAATAGTTCCAATTACTTAACCTAAACCTTGCTACAAACCCATCTTCAATTTTTGCTGTGCCTGCATGCTGCCAATCCAATTGGTTTTCAAACTTATATTGCAGCTCTACGCGTGAAAATTCTTTAATATTAATAGGCATTAACTGACAAGATAACTTGAGTACCTGTTTATTAACGCTATACATACACCCCATAACCGGGCCTAAGGTATTGGCATTATTTAGAGTTATTTTACCGCCACCGGTTTCAATATCACTAAACCCCCAACGTGCGCCTGCTACAAAAGGCTCTGAGGAGCTTAATAACGAAATCCCCCCTTGCAGTTGTTCTGCGGGTACTTTGTGAAGTACAGCAAATCCTAACTCCTGGGCTGTATTTGTGTTACTTGCCACAAGACGAATATCAAAATGGTGTGCATCTATTGGGTCTAAATGGCAATCGAGTGTTATTTTATCGCCGCTTTTATATTGTTGTATATTAAATGGAGCACGATTAATAATAGTAAAATCAAGCGCTTTGCTTTCATCATCAAACTGTCTAAATGATAATTTACCTAAACTGTCAAAGGCGGCAATTATTCCGCCATTTTCGCCACCAGCTCGCTGTGCTAAAGCAGCACCTTTAGCTGATAGCTCACCTTTGCCAATTCCTAATAAAAATCCACAAAAGCCCTCTTCATTCGGTGTTAAATTGCGTACGGTGGCTTTTATACGCCCACTTTGTAATGAGCCATTAAGTTGCCTGGTGAGTAACGATACAGTACGCGCTTCAAAATCTTTTCCTTCTCGGGTACATAAAAGCTCATTACCTATACGCTGCCAATCTTGTAGTCTGTTGCCCCAAAAATGCTTACCAAGCCACACCTGCTTACTAAAATTCGTATTATCTAATGGCGCAGTTGAGGTTAAGTCACCTCGGTATGATGCAAATAATCCGCTGCAACCACTTAACAGGCTTGAACTTAGTAGACCAGCGCTGAGTTTTAAAAAACTTCTCCGTTTCATTTTAATCACCTTTATTATTGTGTGTGGATTAGGGCGCCTTGTGTAGACAGTGCTTTACATAAGGAAGTTATACATTTGGATAGCCATTAGGGTTATTACTTTGCCAGCGCCATGTGTCTTTCATCATGTCTGCGAGGGTATATTGACATTGCCAGCCTAAAACAGACTGGGCTTTAGATGAATCGGCCCAAAAGGCAGCTAAGTCGCCATCTCGGCGCTTTACAATGTCAAAGTTAATATCAACTCCGGTATACTCAATAAATGCTTTTACTATGCCAAGCACAGAATAAGGAGTACCAGTGCCTAGGTTAAATGCTTCATATAGACTGTGGTGTTGCTCGCCAAGCCATTTAAGGGCTTTAATATGACCATTAGCTAAATCACTAACGTGTATATAGTCCCGCTCACATGTACCGTCTTCAGTAGGGTAATCGCCTCCATAAATGGCTAATTTGTCACGTTTACCTACAGCAACTTGAGCAATAAAGGGCATTAAATTGTTAGGAATACCTAATGGGTCTTCTCCTATTTGGCCGCTAATATCTGCGCCAATAGGATTAAAGTAACGCAGGCTGGCTACTTGTAAACCAGTATTTGAGGCGACTATTTCTTGTAGTATTTGCTCAATCATTACCTTTGTTTGCCCATACGGGCTTGCTGCACGCCCTAGAGGTAAACTTTCGGTATAAGGCACCGATGCGCCTTGTCCATAAACTGTAGCTGATGAGCTAAACACGAGTTTATCAACATTATATTTAAGCATGCATTGGCATAAATTTAAGGTAGACACCAAGTTGGTATAATAATACTCAAGTGGTTTTTCTATGGATTCGCCTACCGCTTTTAAACCTGCAAAGTGAATAACCGAATCAAATTTATGCTCGCTAAACGTGGCAGACAACTTATCGTTATCAAGTAAACTGGCGTGAATAAATTCAACTTTTCGCTTTGATAACGCTTCTACGCGAGTTAGCGATTCACGACTCGAGTTACTTAAATCGTCTATTACTACTACGTCAAAACCATCTTTTAATAAGCTTAAAACAGTGTGGCTGCCAATATATCCCGCGCCTCCTGTTACCAGTACTTTTTTCATTAGATTGTCCTTATGCTCTTATAAGTGATACACCAGCTGAAGGTACGCTTGTGTAAATCGTTTCTTTTAATCCTGTTTGTTGCTCGTACTGCGTTTCAATAGCACTAATTACATTCTCTACCAAAAAATTAGGAACAAACGCCACTACACAACCACCAAAGCCACCGCCCGTCATTCTTACGCCGCCGTGTTCATTAATTACTTTTGCGATAATATTCACAAGAGTGTCGATTTGGGAGGTGGTTATTTCGAACAAATCACGCATAGAGGCATGGCTTTGTGCCATTAGTGTGCTTAGTTTGGTTATATCGTTATTACTAAAGGCTTGCATGGCTTCTAATGTTCGCGCATTTTCATACACAATGTGCTCTACTCGCTTGGCTACTTCAACGCTTAATGTATGTTTTTTTGCCTCAAACTCATCAATACTTACATCGCGCAAGCTCGGTTTAGACAAAGCTTCTGCCCCTGCATAACATTGCTCTCGGCGTAAGTTATATTCGCTATCAAGCAAGCCTCGTTTAACGTTTGAGTTAACCATTAAAATAGTCATCTTTGGGTCAATGCTCACTTCAATTAAATCAAGTGAGCGGCAATCTATACCCAATGCTTGTCCTTGCTGACCACACGCCGATATAAGCTGATCCATAATTCCACAGTTGCAGCCCACAAAATTGTTTTCAGCGGCTTGTGCAATTTGAGCTATGTCTTTTCGCTCAATAAACAATTCACATAAATGATTAAATGCATAAGCAATACCTACCTCAAGTGCAGCCGATGAACTAAGACCAGCTCCTTGCGGGACATTACCTGTGATGCATATATCGCAGCCACTGAGTTTATGATTTCGTTTTTGCAGTTCATCAACTACGCCGCGAACATAATTACTCCACGTTTGCGTACTGTGGCTATTAAGCGGTTTATTTACTAAAAAGTTGTCAGTTTGGTTATCGCAATCAAGTGCAAGTACATTTACTACATCGTCTGTTCGAGGGGACACAGCAATGTAAGTAGCGTATTCAATGGCACAAGGCAGTACAAAACCGTCATTGTAATCGGTGTGCTCACCAATTAAATTAACACGCCCTGGGGCTTTGACAACAAAGTCGGCATCGCGTCCAAAGTGGTTTGAAAAAGCTAACCGTGCGCTTTGTTCAACATTCATTTAGTGTTCTCTTTATAATGCGTTAGTGATTGTTTCTTCAAAATAGTGGCAGCTTGCTCGGGTGTAATATCACGCTGTGCTTCGGCCATCATTTCGTATCCAACCATAAATTTTTTAACACTGGCTGATCGTAGTAATGGCGGTAAAAACTGCGCATGTAATTGCCAAAATAAGTGGCTTTGACCATCATAAGGCGCGCCATGCCAGCCCATAGAGTACGGAAATGAACACTGAAATAAGTTATCGTAACGAGTTGTTATATTTTTAATAATTTCAGCTAGACTACTTTGTTGAACGTCTGTCAGCTGTATCATTTGAGTAATCGCAAACCGAGGCAATAGCAGTGTTTCAAATGGCCATGCAGCCCAATAAGGTACAACCACCAGCCAATCATCGTTTACACAAACCACGCGTTCTTGCTTTTCAATTTCACGTTTTGCGTAATCAAGCAGTAAATTACTTTTATACTTTTCGTAATATCGTTTGAGGTTTTCGTGTTTACGCGCAACCAAACTAGGTAATTTATTTTGTGCCCAAATTTGACCATGTGGATGTGGGTTAGAGCACCCCATTACAGCGCCTTTATTTTCAAATACCTGAACCCATTTGTAAGTTTTTGATAACTCTATGCATTGCTCTTGCCATGTGCTTACTACATTTGTAACTTGCGAAACACTAAGCTCTGGTAGTGTTTTTGCATGATTAGGCGAAAAACAAATAACACGCGCAGTGCCACGCTCTGTATGCATACTAAATAGGGGATCGGTTTGCTCCACATCAGGCACACCTTCACGCAAGGCGGCAAAGTCATTAGTAAACACAAAGGTGTTTTTGTAATCTGGATTTACTTCACCGTTAATACGCGTATTGCCTTTACATAAAAAGCAGCTTTCGTCGTACTCTGGTTTAACCTCAATATCTACACTTTCTTCTTGACCTTGCCATGGGCGTTTAGCCCGGTGTGGCGACACCAACACATATTCATTTAATAATGGGTTTAAACGCCGGTGTGGATGCTCTGTCGGGTCAAATTGATTTTGTTGCTCACTCATTCTTTACTTTCCCTAGTTACTGTTTTGAAAGGTACCGGCGTCAAGCACTTGCTTACGAGGAGTAAAACGACAAATATAGTTCCAGTTCCAACTGGCATCGTATTTATGGCACAATCCCCAGCTAATTCCAGGTGCTTGGTTTTGGTCGAACCCTTGTGCAGGCCTATATAAACCAATTGCTTCTGGACCGCCTTTTATATGCGCCATAATTTCAAAATTAATACCGTCCTGAGCAAATTGAATAGTGTTTTTTTCAGGGCCATCGGTTGTTAGCAAACTAGCAATACCCCCTTTATAATTCCAAACAACGACCTCATGACCGCTATTTGAAATAGGGTTATAAGGCGATTTAACATAAGGACCTAATACATCATCAGCAATAGCAACACCGTGTTTTATTTCACGACCACCAAAGTTCATTCCTTCACCTTGGGTTTCGCCTTTGTAGTACAAGTAAAATTTATTATTAAAAAATACTAAACATGGGTCGTGTACTTTATGACTATCAAAACTACCTTTAGCTGTTACTGCAAAACGACTGTCTTCATCACCAAGCCATTTACCATCTTTGCTTGGGCTTACAATCGGTTTTGGTGATTTTATCCACGGCCCAAATGCAGATTCAGAGTGAGCTATTGCAATATGTTCGTACTGACGATTTGTATAAGGTGTTTGTACTGTTTGATAAACCAAATAATAATGACCTTGGTGTTCAAACACTTCAGGCGTAAAAATTGCTCTGTCGTCGTAATCACCTGGTTTACCTGGGCTTACAGCTAAGCCTTGTTCTTGCCATGTAATACTGTCTTTTGAGGTGGCATGCCAAACTTGCGTTAAATCCCATGGAAATACTTTGTCATTCGGATTAGTAGAGTTAAAACCAACCGTTTCCCCCTCACCTTTGGTGTACCAACAATGGTAAACACCATCAATGTATAAAACAGATGAAGGATCGCGACGTATAACCCCTTCTTCATAGGCAAAATCACCCAGCAACGGTTCTATATCAAATTCTGTAAGCCACTGCGGGCCATATTTATCGTAGCCACGCTCTATTGCACGCTTACTTGCTAAACTTAATTTTTTATCAGACATGTTAATTCCTTACTTACCTAGGCTTATATTTAGCGACTGGTATACGTCAAGAGGTAAAATAGCGCCTTGATGCTGCACAACTTGTGAGGCAACACTGTCAGCCATTTCTAATGCATTTTGAGGGTTTTGTGCGCACATTCTGGCGGCTAAGTAGGTTCCGGCAAATGAGTCACCTGCCGCTGTACTATCAACTTGCTTTGCAGCGGGTGTAAACGGACATGACGCTTTAAGATCATCTTTGCAATAAACCTGCATCCCGGCACTACCAGCTTTAATAACAATTTCGTCGATATCAAATTGTGTACAGTACTGAACAATCTCTTCAATGCTTGAATGACCGAATAACACACGGTGATCATCAAGACCTGGTAAAACTACATTACTAAGCGCATAAGCACGCTCTAGCCATTCAATAGCGTGGCTTTTTGATTGCCACATACGCGCGCGATAATTAGGGTCGAACGCAATTGTGCAGCCTTGTTTTTTAAGAGCAGCTAATAATGTGAGTAAACCTTGTTTAGATTCATCATCTAAAATACCTAAACTAATGCCACTGAAAAACACCCAGTCTGATTCTTTCAAACCTAAATTAAATGGCTTTTGAGTATATAAACTCATCATATGCTTCGCTGCTGATTGATTACGCCAATAATCAAAGCTTCGCTCACCATCAGCATCCGTTGAAATAGCGTAAATACCCACGTTATAGTCTGCTGTTGTAATCACGTTTTGTGTATTAATACCTTCTTGTTGCCAACATTTGAGCATATTGGCACTCAGTACGTCGCTACCTACAGCTGTAAATAGCGCGCAATTTAGTGTGTTAGCAAAACGCTTTGCATACACAAGAGCATTGTAAGTATCGCCCGCAAATGACTGCTTGCATTCGCTAATACCTGTTGGTACTAGCTCAACCATACATTCGCCAATAGCGAGTAAAGTACTCACACACCCTCCTGTACTTTTTTAGTGTGTAGGCCTTCTAGGTAGACTTCAATTTCTTCTATCGATTTATTTTTAGTCTCTGGCATAAACTTAAATAACAATGCAAAGCCGGCTACACCCGATACGGTATAAAGTAAAAAGATGTTTGCAGCGCCTAAATTACTTAGCTGCCATGGGAAAAACTGCTGAACAAAATAGCTAATTACACTGGCTATAAATGCAAAGGTAGGAATGGCCACACCTCGAATACGAGTCGGGAATATTTCAGAAAATATTACCCACATAATTGGCCCAATCGAAAAGTGAAAGGCTGCAATAAAGCCCGCTATACCAAATGATATAAGTGGCGCGTTTATAGTTGCTGCGCGTGAAATTAAATCGCTTTCAAATAATTGCTGTTGCGAAGCTGTAAGTACGCTCGCTAAAGCCTGCTTAAATTCAATATCACTGTGATACACGGTACCAATTATGTGCTCCAGTCCTGTAATAGAGTTTAACGCTGAAAACGAGGCTATATCTTCAGCCGACAAACTATACTCTGCCTGGCTAAAGCCTAAATAACACATAAACAAACTAATTGTTGCAGCTGCTAATCCCCAAATAACAAGGGGTCTGCGCCCTAACTTATCTATCAAAGCAATAGCTACCACAGTAAATACAATACTGACTAAACCAATTAAAACAGCGTTAAAAAAAGCAGCATCAGTGCCGACTCCCAGTTGTTCAAACACAGTTGGAGCATAAAACATTATGGCGTTAATCCCCGTCACTTGCTGCACAATAGCAATAGTAAAAGCAATAATGACAGCTGTGCGAACACGACTTTCGAGTAGTTGTTTAAATGAAGAAAAATACCCACCTGTTTCGCTGTAATCAACCAAGCTCTCTTTAATACTCTTAAGTTGCTCTTGGGCCAATTCAGTATTTTTATTTAAACGATGCAAGATAGTTATAGCGCGTGTTTCGTTGCCTTTCATAACTAACCAACGCGGGCTTTGGGGAATAGTAAATAATAATAAAAACCATAAAATAGCAGGAATAATCTCAACGCCTAGCATCCAGCGCCATAAATTATCTTGTACATTCCACTGTGTTACCCACTCAAAATTACTGTGAGCTAAATCAACAAGTAAGTAGTTAGCAAAATACGCTGCGGATAATCCAACAACAATATTTATTTGAATCATAGACACTAATTTACCACGGTACTTAGACGGTGCAACTTCACCTATATACATAGCAGCGACCGATAAAGACGTGAATGCTAATCCACCTATAAAACGAGCAGTAACTAATAGCTCGTAACTTGGCGCGAAAACCGATGCAATTGCCGACAGTATGTATATAAACGCAATGCCTATTAAGGTATTTTTTCGGCCAAACATATTGCATATGTAACCGGTAATGACTAAAGCAAATAGCACACCAAAACCAGGCGCACTTACTACAGTGCCTATTTGGATGTCAGATAAATTAAATTCTGCAGATACAAAACGAACCGTACCTGAAATAAGAGCAGCGTCTAATCCAAAAATAAAGCCACCAAAGGCGACGATAAATGCAAAGAAAAACACATTACGTTTGCTACCATTCATACTTCTATCCAACTTTGTTGTTATCATTGTGTGTTGCTTTATATAGAGAATAAAGCGAGTGCTAGTGTCAAAACCCAACATTGTTAACAATTAACCATGAGTAATAACTTCGAGACTATTTCAAAATTAACGCACTTGCAACATCTATTTTAAGAAATCATGCTTTAACTTAAACTCTTTTACAATTAGCATTAAAAATTAGTTAAACAAAATCAAAAGTTTATTATAAATAACACATAAAAACAAAAATTGCATATTGTCAACAATATTCAATTTGGTTTTTTTGTTGTATGGTATGTTAAATTGTAATTAAAGGTTGAACAGCAATGAAATATAAAAAGAACATACTACTCACATCGCTCTTACTTGCGCTAAGTGCCTGTAACCAACAAGAAATCAAGGTTGAAAAACCAACCAATGAGCCTACAGAGGTTAATTCAGCAGATACATTAATGTATTTATTTGCTGATGCTGCACACACACAGCTAACCCCAGTTCAATACAAAAGTAATGCAGCCACTGTAAAGGCAGAAAACTCTGTATTAGATGTGACATTTCAATCTAAGAAAAATTCGTACGCTAGTATTGTTTTTTCACCGGAAAAACCTTGGGATTGGAGTGAATTTAGTGATTTTAATCTTGCCTTTGAATTGGCAAACCCAGGAACACACTCTGTACAAATTTATTTAGATATCTCCGATATTGACGGTGCTAACTATACGCGTAGCGTTAATGTGCCGGTAGGTGGATACAACACGTATTACGCAAAACTTGACGGCCACGACCTTGCAACGCCCGATGGCAAAGAAAATGTAGAACTTAACTTTACCTCAGGACTTCGTTCAAACCCTGATACATGGGAGTCTGATGAGGTACAGTTTATTTCTATGTGGGGTAAAAAAAATCTTAACTTAAAAGGCATCGCTAAAATAGCAATTAGCGTGCAAAGTACATTGCATGACAAAGAGCTGGCAATAAAATCTATTTCACTTCGTAAAAACCCTCAATTTAATACTGCTTTTTTAACCAAAATTGTTGATGAATTTGGCCAAAATGCCAAACAAGAATTTTCAGGGAAGGTACATTCAGAAGCCGAGCTATTGAGCGACAAAAAACAAGAAGCAGCACAGTTACTTTCTAAACGCCCTACTAATCGCTCACGCTTTGGTGGCTGGGCAGAAGGTCCAAAATTAGAAGCTACTGGTTATTTTAGAACGGCTAAATATAATGATAAATGGTCATTAGTCGACCCTGATGGCTATTTATACCTTGCAACTGGAATTGATATTATTCGTCTTGCAAACTCAACCACACTAACTGGTTACGATTTTGATCAAGCATTATTGGCAAAACCAGCGGATGCAGGGGTAACACCTGAGGATTCAAAAGGGTTAAACCAAGTAAATAAAGAAGCGCTTAAAAGCCGCTTTTTAGCGTCACAAGTGCGTAAAAATTTATTTGAATGGCTACCTGATTATAATGAGCCTCTAGGTAAACATTTTGGCTATCGTAAAAGTGCGCATTCGGGTCCGTTAGAACACGGCGAAACATATAGCTTTTATGCAGCTAATTTAGAGCGTAAGTACGGACAAAATAATACAGATTATATGCAAAAATGGCGTGAAGTGACTCTTGATAGAATGATCACATGGGGCTTTAGCTCACTGGGTAATTGGACTGATCCGAGTTATTACGATAATCAAAAAGTGCCCTACTTTGCCAATGGTTGGATTATAGGTGATTTTAAAACCGTATCAAGCGGAAACGATTTTTGGGGAGCCATGCCGGATGTATTCGACCCTGAATTTGCTGTGCGTGCCAATGAAACTGTAAGTGTTGTTGCAAAAGAAGTTAAAAATTCGCCTTGGGCAGTAGGCGTATTTATTGATAACGAAAAAAGCTTTGGCCGCCCTGATTCCGTTAAAAGCCATTATGGTATTGTTATTAATACCTTAGGCCGTGATGCTAAAACAGTGCCTACTAAAGCTGAATTTTCTCGCTTAATGAAAGAAAAATATACTGATGTCGCTAAACTTAATAAGGTATGGCACTTAAACTTAGCCTCATGGGTTGAGTTTGACAAAGGTGTAACGGTTGATATAAAAAATGAAGAACAACTGAGTGATTTTGCTATTTTACTTACAGCCTATGCCGACAAGTATTTTAGTGTTGTAGATGCTGCTATGGATAAATACCTGCCAAATCATATGTATTTAGGTGCACGTTTTCCGGATTGGGGCATGCCAATCGAAGTGGTTAAAGCATCTGCTAAGTATGTAGATGTAATAAGCTTTAATGCATACAAAGAAGGCTTAAGAGAAGATAAATGGGCATTTTTATCACAATTTGATAAACCAGCAATTATTGGCGAATTTCATATTGGCGCATCTGACTCGGGTTTGTTTCACCCTGGGTTAATACATGCAGCTAACCAGCAAGACAGAGCAAAAATGTATACAGATTACATGAACTCAGTCATCGACAACCCTTACTTTATTGGCGCACATTGGTTTCAATATATCGACTCGCCAATTACTGGTAGAGCCTACGATGGCGAAAACTATAACGTTGGCTTTATTAGCGTTACAGATCGCCCCTATACTGAAATGGTTGAAGCAGCTAAAGCAATGAATGAGTCTATGTATGAACGACGTTTTAAAAAATAATCGTAAATACAGCCATTAATTGTACATTTATTGGTCTATTGTAATGTGTTGACAATAGACCATTCCACTTTTTTTATATACACTGAGATAAGTACATGATCTTGACTAAATTAACAAAGCTTATTAATTAATGTTAGGGTCAGATAAAGTTAATCAAATTTAGGAATAAATATGGCTGGTAACAGAGCAACTAAAATTTTATCTGTAAAAGATCAAATAGCTGAGCAATTACGCTCAGATATAATCTCTGGTGAAATGCCACCACAAACTAAGTTAAATGAAAAAGAGCTGGCAGAGCGATTTGGTCTTTCTCGCGGCCCTATTCGCGATGTAATATTACAGCTTACAAAAGAAGGTTTACTTATTTCTCGCAATAACTGTGGTGCGTCTGTAAATAGTGTTTTAGAGCCTAAATTACAACGCTTAATGATAAAACTTCGCCGTAGTATTGAAGAGTACGCAATCACTGAATTAAACGGTAATTTAACTGATCAAAACATTGCTGAACTAGAAGGCATTTTAGCATCTTTAGAAGACGCGCTCGATAGAGAAGATTATACCGAAGTAACTAAAATTGATATTTCGTTTCATCAGTATTTAATATACCAAGCTGGTGGCGAAGAACTTGTTAATATTTGGTACCCGTACGTAATGCGTATGCGCTTAAACTATAAGCGAATTACTTCAAGTTCTGAATGTGTAAACGAGCACCGCGCTATTTTAGAAGCACTTAAAGCTCAAGATAGCGCCGCAGCAGTTAAAGCAGTAAAACATAATATTAAGTAACGTACTTTCGAAGTCATTTTGATACTCCGCTATATAAACTAGCGGCTATGAAGTCATAAGGGCGTGTTGATCTTTGTAGATTGAAATTTTTTCAATCTAGGAGCCGATTTAATCGCGGCCCGAGATTTGTAGTCTAGTGGGCTACCGAGCAAAAGCTCCGCGTCCAGCTCACGCCCTTACCATCATCCACATCCATGTAGGTAAGAAAGAGTAAATCGCTCTCGTTTATATAAATTTCAGTTATAAAAAACTACCCTTTATTTATTACATTAAATGCATGAACACTCAATATCACTGAACGAGCTTTACACGCATTGAAACTGATGCGCTACGCCCTAAATTATCAACCACTCTTACGTCAAATTCGCCTACTTGCGGGTGCCAGAAAAAAGGCGTATCTCGCTCTACTTTACCAACAAAGCTGTTATCTACAAACCAATATAAAATACGTGAATCTGTATCTGTGATTGCGCTAAAAGGCAGGCCTTCTTGCTTCAACTTACTGGCTCTTATCGTGTAGCTAATTAAATTACTCGGGGATGTAATACTCGGTGCTGAGCCTCGTGTACTCGTGTCATTAATTAAGCATGAATCTAAATAAGGTGGAGGCTGGCGTTTAACAATGCCTGCTTGTTTAAATAATCTGACTAAGTCAGATGGCCAAAATTCATAAACTGCTTTTGTCGTTGTAGATTCATCATACTGACAAGCACGTAATCCAGATGCTTTATCAATATAAATTTCACGATGTACATCCGATACTTTAATTGGCGACTTACCTGGAATAAAAAGCCCTTTTTCTGTTTTAGGGCAATGCACATTAGGTAAATCACCTGTTGTTGAACAAATATCTACTTCTGTAATATTTAAACCACCTGGCTTTATATTGCCTTTGATTAAGCCGTAACTATCTAATGAACGTATTATTTCAAAAAATAAAGGCGCGGCTGCTTGTCGCCCAATAAAAGATGGGTGCCCTTCTCCTGAAAAATTACCAACCCATGTAGCTAAAACATACGGGCCAACAATACCTACTGACCATGCATCACGAAAAGCAAATGAAGTACCTGTTTTCCAATATACAGGGTAAGCTTGCCTTCTTTCTTTTTGAAATGAGATCTCATCAACTGCACTATTTTTACTTAGCATTTGTAAAGTCAGGTAGGCTGCCTCAGGGCTGATGAGTTGCTTGATATGTTTGTTTGGGTTGTTTGGGCTGTTTGGGTTGTTTTGGTTAATAACAGCGGCGTCTTTTTTTAATATAACTTCATCCTTATACACCCCTAAATTAGCTAACATGGCGTATAACTTAACGAGCTCTAGCATCGTTACTTCACTGCCGCCCAGCGCAAGCGCTAAACCATAAAACTCTTTAGGCTGAAGCTTTTTAACATCGGCAGCAACGAGTAAATCGTATAACCCCACTTTTTGTAAGCGATACATCAAATTAACGGCAGGCACATTACGGCTCAACACGAGCGATTCAGTAGCTGATATAGGGCCTAAAAACTGTTGATCGTAGTTCTCTGGTGTATATCCTCCAAAGCGTTTGGGGGCATCTTTTACAAGCGTTAATGGATGAATTAACCCTTCGTCTATAGCAAGCGCATAAATAAATGGTTTAAGGGTTGAACCTGGCGACCGTTTAGCTCTTACACCATTTACTTGACCGCTAATGTCATTATTAAAAAAATCCACAGAGCCTAATTCAGCAACGACTTCCATAGTTTTATAATTTAGTAAAATAGCAGACGTATTACTAAGCCCGTCTCTTTGCCTACGATTAATATAATTTTTTGCATGGCGCTGAAGTAAGTTTTGTAAATTAAGGTCTATCGACGTTTTATATTCTCCCGGCTTTAGATGCGGGTACTCGCTTTGTAAATTATTAATAAAATGTGGGGCTTCAAAAGGTAAGTCTGAAGAGGCATATACCTTTATCGGTAATTGCATAGCTGCTAGCCAATGTTTATCCTCTGGATATTTTTCAAGCCAACGAGTAAACAGTTTTTTTCTTGTTTCTAGCAATACCAATTTAGCCGACTTTTTAATGGGATTTCGTTTGGTTGGGTTTTGCGGAATTAAGCTAAGTAATAATGACTCAGGTAAATTAAGATCAATGGCTGGTTTCTTAAAGTAAATTAAACTGGCTGCACCAACACCTTCAATATTTGATCCATAAGGCGCTAAATTAAAATACGCCTCGAGTATTTGGTTTTTACTGTAGTGTCGCTCAATTTGTAACGCTCGAAGTATTTGTTCTACTTTTCCAAAAATAACATGCGTGTTCATCCCAAAGTGCAACCGGGCTACTTGCATTGTTATTGTTGAGGCACCAACTCGGTGACTTCTTTTAATATAGCTAGTATAAAACGCATTTATTAAAGCAATAAAATCGACACCAGTATGCTCATAAAAGTCTTGGTCTTCATACAATAAAGTCGCTTGTTGAACGCTCAAAGGGATTTTATCTATTGGCGTCCATAATCTATATCTATCGTCTGCGGCTAAAATTAAACGAAGTAATTTATCACTGCTATCGTAAAAAGCCGTTGAGTAAGCATTGGGCTGGGTAATAACAGGCTTTGGAGTAAATAAATACAACAGCACTGCAAGCAGTGCTGTTGTAAAAAAAGCCGTTTTTATTATAAAACTAAACTTTTTATTTAGCGGCGGTAACATCAAAACGACCCGATTTTGAGTGCGCTTTAATACTTAAATCATACATAGATTCAGCATAAGCCGATGGCACTACAAAGCTGCCAGATGCAGTAGCCTTAATCTTGTAAGTAAGCTCAGTCATGCTATCGCCAAAGCTGCCATACAATATAACGCGATCCTCTCGAATATCTTTATAATCAGAGGTCCAGCGATTATAGCTATTGCGAACGCTGTCTCTGAGTACTTCAAATCCACCAGGTAGTAAATCAATAACAGCAACATCCGAAATATTTTTACCCGTTGTACTACGCACTCGTAATACAACGTTTAGTTCTTGACCTTGAACAGCGGTGGTTATCACATTACCTTTATCGTCTTGGTATTCTCTGACAACTTCTAAGCCATTACTTAATGACTTTTGTGGCACGTTTGTATCAAAACCAGCTTGGCTCATCATGTAAAATGAGCGAGGTGGCGCTAATACATCTAGCGTTTTAACGTCATTTAAAAACGAGGCTTTAGGATAAGGTGCATAAGTTACGTCTAATGCCTTTTTATCTGCCTTTGTCGTTGTTGCCATTATTTTTACATCTTCAGGCTGGGCTTGTGATAACGCAACTTTTGAGTATGCCGTCATAGCAAGTACAGACCAAGCAGACGACAACGTGTTGTAGTCTCCTTTAAAAATAGGGTCAACTACAGTAAACAAATCATCTTTAGTTAACTGCTTTAAGCGAGCAGGAAAATGTTTTGATAACAAATAAATATACTGTCCGTCGTGAGCTAAACGTGAGTCGTAAGCGCCCCAATTATCGTGTTGCGTATTTTGCCCAATTTTATAGCTATTGATCAGTGCTTGCGCTTTATCGCTTGCACGTAATAGCTGATAAGTTGCGCCCATAAACGCGGACGTTATATCTTGTTGCCATATTTTGCTATTACTCGCATTTACGCTTTTTTCTAAATCAGATAAGTAATTAGTTGTTACCTCACCTTGTCGTGTTAGCAAATAAATAGCATAAGCGCGGTTTCTGTCATTCGTCTCTAAAGATCCGCTCGCTATACTGCGCACACCTTCAAAACCACTGTTCCACATATCATAAGGTATTGCGACGCCCGCTTCTTTTGCATCTAATAAAAAATGCATAACATAAAGAGAAGAATAAATAGATGCACTAGAATTACCCGGCCATAACATAAATCTACCATCAGGTAACTGACGTTGACGAAGGGTGTCTATTAAGTTGTTTATACGCTCATGTTTATAAGATACGTCGCCCATATAACTTGGGTGTTCTAAATAACTCAGCACCGGAAACACACTACTCACCACTTGCTCGGTACACATATGAGGAAAGTTATCTAAATAACTAATAAGACCATCAACAAGCGCTAACGGGCTTTGTGAAGCGGTAATATTATTTTGTGCTAAATTAGGATATAGCTGTCTCGAAACCGCTATTTCTTTTTTACCTGATTCACTAAAGCCACTTTCAAAGCTACTAACAAATGCAACCGCAGGGCGTACACTTAACGTAGCCGTACGTTGGCTAACATTGTCACCCGACAGCGCAGTAAATGTAATTGATGCAGCGCCAAGCTTATCGAGCACTTTTACTCTAAACGTTAATGTGTCTTCTGATTTTTCATCAATATTTAGCGTTAGTTTTTTATCACTTATTATTTCAATGTTGCTTGAAGCAAGCGCTTCTACCGTAATTGGGAGTTGTTTACCTGAATCCTCAACGCCATTGGCAATACCAAGTACAATATCAAACTCATCGCCTGGTGCCGCTGTCGTTAATACATTAGGGCTTAATACAAAGGGCCCTTTTACAAGTGTTGTACTTTCTTTAACACCAACACCCTCGTCATTTACGGCAATCGCAATTACACGTACCTGACCTGTAAAAGTATCTGGAATAGTGAACGTATGTTTTTTCGTTTTA
Organism: Pseudoalteromonas sp. SWN29; assembly: GCF_015864465.1. Classification (NCBI taxonomy): domain Bacteria; kingdom Pseudomonadati; phylum Pseudomonadota; class Gammaproteobacteria; order Alteromonadales; family Pseudoalteromonadaceae; genus Pseudoalteromonas; species Pseudoalteromonas sp. SWN29. The sequence goes on along the minus strand of NZ_JADYXE010000002.1, from coordinate 112,412 downwards.
GCATCAGCCGATAAAATACCAGACCAAAATGCGACTGGTTTTTGTACCTTACGAGAAAACGGGTTAAGTTGCTTGCTCTTGCGGTTCATTGCCATTGATTCAGCATAACCACCACCGGCAGCAGCAAGCTCTTGCACTAGTTTAAATTCAGGTAAAATAAGATCAACAATTTGCATAGTGCTAACTTCTAAAGCACGTTTTTGTAAGAAGTGATTTAACGGCTTTGGCGTCCGATAATTCGCCACTTGTAAAATACCTTCATCTACAGCAAATAACAGAACACGTGACGGTGATTTAGCACTATATGAAATGACTAGATCGTCACCTGGTTTTACTTTATCAGGTATGTTTACGTCAAAATCTATTGCGCGTTTACTACGATCAATCGCAAATGGTTTAACTGCGTAGCTTAATGGGCTTGTAAATATTTCTTTCGATTCAAGGCTTCGAACAAATGAAACATTAACATACGCATTGCCTTCTATCCCTTTAGGTAGCGTTATTGTTTGTATGCTACTTGTTGTTTTACTCTCAAACCATTTAAATGCGTGTACTTTATTGGTTTCAATTGTAATTAAACCCGAGCCAACATAAGGCGCTACAATACTTATTTCAATTGTTTCGCCCGGTTTGTAATCCGGTTTATTTAATTGAACTTGCAGTTCAGCATTCTTTTCAAGCTTACCCGCTATGTTACCCGTACCGGTTACCGTAAACGATACTCTACTGACGGTATTCCCTTTGGCATCAACGAGTTCTACTAAGTAATCACCTGGCTCAGCAGTGGGTAATTCGTAGTCTGCGCCATCTTCTTTAATGTAAAACGGATTGCTTGATACCTGTTTGTTTTTTCTAACCGATTGGTACTTATAAGTGCCGTTATTTTGTTGCACCAACGTAGATACATATTGTTGTTCTATTAAATTTAGCGATAAATCATCACGAGCTACTTGCTCAGTTTCTGAATTAATATTAATAAATTTTACAACACGTTTTGACTCTTTTGATATGTAGCTTAAATCGCCATCGGCTTTATAACCAACTAACTGCTCAACGGGTGAAACAAGCACCGAGCTGCTTGCACGAACACTTTTACCACCGCCTTCTTCATACCCTTGTACTGCAAAATTTAACTGATAAGTACCTGCCTCATAGCGAGTTAAGTCAATATCAAATTCTGCCTTGCCTTGTTCATCAGTTTTGGTTTCGGTTAATGATTCATAACTGTGTCTAATATTTTTTCCTTCACTGTGGGGATCAGAAAACACATAACCTTTGTATTCATTAAAGTAAAAACCAGCTGGAGATAAACGTAAATCAGCAGTAACACGTCTATTTTGAGCGGGTGTACCAAATAAATTTTGAAGGCTCACCAATGCTTTAAATTTTGAGCTGTTTACCCACCCCTTTGCAGATGATTGAGAAAATTGACTACTAATTTTCAATCTATCGGGTACAAACTCTTCAACTTTAAACTGAGTACTGCCTAATTGGTCGCGGCTATTATTATTTTTAATAAGTTGGACCGATACATAATACGTTCCGGTATTGGCGCTATTTTGTGTTTTAAAGTCAAAATCAAGCAATCCATACTTATCTAAGCTCACTCGTTTATTATAAACAGTTGTCCCTTTAGGATCGGTAATTATAAGTTCAAGCGGTATATCGCCCAGTTTTGCAAAGTTTTGTTGCTTAACAATCGTGGCAAGTTTAACACTATCGCCTGGTCGATAAATTCCACGATCAGAAAAAACAAACGCATCTATTTTATTACTACCACTGAGCCCAGAACTTACACCGCCGGTATCAAACCGAGAGTAGTTAACCATTCGAGCATAGCGATTATAAGGAATAAAAGACATGTCACTTTTAGTTTCGACTACAAAAGCAACGGGAGTTTGATCATCAGTAAACCACGTTGTGTTGTCGAAAAATGCGTGCCCCTCAGAATCTGTTTTAGCATTTAAAATAACTAATCCGTTTTTCCCCAATAACGACACCTTCGCTTTTGCTACCGGTTTTCCTGTTTCAATAGATTGGACAAATATATCGCGAGATCCATCTGCATTATTTTTTACCAAAATACCTAAATCAGTAATAAGAATAAGTCGTTTTTCTTGGGGTCCATATACGTAATTATCTTTTGTATTTAACGCTTGAGCATTTATAAAAAATAAGCCTAAACCAACTGACTCATTATACTTACTACTCAAATCAATAGATGAATAGACCGCTTTTTTAGGGTGCTCCGATTTTAAATTAACTTGTCTGGTAAAAATTGAACTTATGTTTTCTTCTGTAAAGTAATAATTATTAAATTCTGGATTAGAAATATCACCACTGGTTTGACTTATAAGGTGGTTAATTTGATTGGCTTCTACCCTACCTACTTTAACTTGAAGTGCGTTTACACCACGGGTCAAAAATGACAATTTATGGTCACCATTTTTTGATAATATAGACCCTTTAGACATAATATTTACTTGTGTCGGATACGCCGGCGTATCTAAAATAGTGTCGTATTTATTCACCATTGTAAATTCACCCGTCGACTTTAATCCCTTATCAATCGCGATATAAACTTGCTGGTTTTGAGGGGCGTCAAACGTAAAACTGTGTAACTTAGTTGTATCTTGCGCGGTAGGAATCGCATTTAACTTAACTTTTTGAGATTGCTTAAGCACTGCATCAGTAACCTCTCGTGGACTACCGAAGTACTTATAATTACCTTTTGAATCTTTAGTCGGTAATACGTAAGCAATCGTTTTACTAATCACATCTTGCGATGAAATATCGTCTGTGAAGTCTAAAACAAGTGTTTGTTCGGGCTCCCCTTGCGTATTTTTTACCATCAACACATTGGCAGTATTTACTCTAAAAAAGCTATTTACACTTGGGATCAACACAGCGTCTTTAATCTCTACTGTTGTTTGAGAAGGACCCATAACCGGCTTTACACCGCTATTAAGCACAAAATACAGATAGCTTTCGGTATCTTGAATACGTATTTGCTCTGAAGTAATGTAAATCTCTCGTTGATGTTTGTCGTAAGTAACATCAAATTTATATTGCGCGAGTTCGTTCTTGCCATCTTGATCAAGTGATTGAGTCAGCTTTAAATTATTTTTTATGGTGCTTATATCTGTTGGGTGAGTCGCTTTTAATGTTGCAACCACCTTGTGACTTTTTTTAACGTTAGGGTCTTGATAAAAAGCGAGCGAGCTAAGCGTTAGTTCAAAGTTGGGAGTTTTAAATACATGCTCATTATCGCTTAGGTGTATATCGCTTTTAAAAATAGACGAATCAAAACGTACTGTATATTCTTGCCCTGCTGACCAATCTTGTTTTGGGATAAATTTAAGCTGGCTTTCACTATTCCAAGACCACTGTCCAATGAGCTCTGGCGTGACTTTAATACCTTTGGGGATCACTTTACCAACAAGCGCAAGCTTGGCCACAGAGTAAGACACTGCATCCGTGTTCTCTACATCATCTAAAGCGGGAGTAAAATCAATATAAAGCGGTTCAGGGTTTAAAACATCAGATAAAGTGGTAACAGCAGGTGTAGAGTGAGTTGCTTTGTAACTAATTGGCTGTGGTAAGGAAAGAAAAAAACAATAGCCTGCTATAATTAATATCAGCATTAGCACGGCGCTAAAAAATGCTGTTTTACGCTCTTTAGCAAATCTAAGCACATTATTTATAGCAGTAATTAACCACTTTGGCTTGTGCCAAATAATGACACCAAATACATTTAAAATAACAAAAAACGTGGTCAGTAAAATCCACACACTGCCAACTGTTTTTTCGGTTACATTTACGTTGCCAAATAAGCTTGCAACCAAACCAAACAAGCCCGTTCCTATGGCTGAAAAAACAATACTCATAAATAAGCTCGCTATTTTGGGAGCGAGTTTACTTTGTTTAAGATTAACCTCTTTTGGGTTAGCCTCTTTCGAATCGGTTTTTGTATTCACGTTCAAAATCCTTTTTCTTTATACTGCATATCAATAAATGAGAGAACTCATACTTATAATCTGATTATTTATATTCTTGTGGGACGAAACGGTAATGCCCCGTAATTTTAAAATCGAAAAGCATGTCGCTTTTTTCAGGTCCTCGACCAATATTATGAACAATTAATGGATTCCCTGTGTCTTTTGCTAACTCATTCACAACCATCCCAATGTGCGGCAAATTACCTGGCAGCATCCACGTTACAATGTCACCCGTTTTATAGTCGTTCACGTTACTTGATTTAGCGAGCACTTGGCCATGATTTTTAAAGTAAGCCTGTAAGTTTGGCACACGGCGGTGGTCTATATTTTTATCCGGTTTGGTTAAACCCCAAATACGCTTAGAGGGATATAGCTCAAAGCTTTTTAACATGTCCTCATGCACAAGCTTTTGCAAATCAATACCTAAAAGTCGATATGATCGAATAACTACATCGGTACACACTCCTACATTAGCGGGCACATCGCCACCCGGATAAGCAATAGAGCGATAAGACCCATCGTAGGTAACGTTATGTGTTGTTCTTTCAAGTAACGCAGCCACAATATCGTCATCAAACGATGCCGCATAGGCATTTACACTAAGTAAGCTCAGTAAAAAAACAGTAAAGCGTGTCATATGCAATCCTTTGAAAATGTTAATTGACTACAACGCTTGAACCACGTGTTCAGGCACGTTTATTTTCTTGCCATTATTTGTAAAGTGCTTATCAAGACCGTACGCCATGACTTCAAGTGGTGCAGCATCATAACCAACCTGCTGAATTTCGGTTATGTAACGCAACATAAAAGCCTCGGCCCCAAGTTCACTCCATTGGGCTACGTGAACAAGTTCATGAAAATGCACAGCTAAATTATCAGCCACGTAAGGAAGCATGTAGTAAGTGTTTTTGTATGTAGTACCAGCCGCATCCATGTCAATAAAATCGCCTAGCCCCATTTCACGCAAAAAAGGAAAGTTAGGTTTGGGTATTTCATCGACAATAACGTAAAAGGCATTTTTTAAAAATTCGACAGGATAAAACCCTGCAAACTCACTGGCAAATTTTTCACAGCTAATTCTTTGGGTTTTATATTTAATATTTGTTGCATCAATCCATTGTTCTATTTGTTCGAGCATGTCCATTCTCTTAATCATCAATGTTTACTGGCTAGACATTTCCCATTGCGATACAAGCCGATAAGTTAAATGATACCAAAACCAAGGCAAATAATCGAACTCCAAAACCTAAGAAGTGAACACATAATAGTCTCGAGTTGTAGTTCATTCCTTATTTCATAGCTATGAGCATTAACTAATTCACACGAACAATCAGTGGGTGTAAGTAACGCTAATTAATAAAAAACTTATTTTAAATCGTGTAACCATTTTACTAATTTTTGAACATGCCCGCTCGAACATAGAATTAGATGACAAGCTTGTATGTAACCCATTGAGTGCAGAACGTTTAGTGTTTCTGCAGATAGTTGTTGTAGTGTATCTGCGGCAATAGAATACAAGCCATTGTAGCCTTGTGTTTTGCCATTTGGTTTAGTGATGTTTAGCTGCACTGCTTCAATTAAATCGTGTTTTAGTAAGGTATTAATAAACGCGGTTGTGCGTTCGCCGCCGTTCATAAGCTTAATTAGCTGCTCACTCACATTAGTTAGATAAGCAGTTGGCTCTGAATTTTCATCAAATAATTGTACCCCTTCGCTATTACTTACTCTTGGGTGCTGCTCGTTAATTGTAACGGCTAACTGGGTTTGCTCACTATTATTTGAAAGCCTATTACCTACGCCTAGCTTAAATGGTTGTCGCTGAATGTGTAATGGCACGTAAGTAGCTTGCCAGATATCCTTTTGTAAAAATAGATTTTGTCCCTCATCAAAACCGGTTAAAGCAAACAGCTCAAATTGCCCAGTCTGATTATTTTTCATAAAATAGACTGGGTAGTCTAATGCAAGTTGAGAAAGCTCATCGGCAACAACCGGAATGTAGTTTATTGCCTCACCGTACTGTGCACCTCGCTCAGTTTTAATGCGAGTGTACTTATGTGTATTTTTATCGAGTAATACTGAGTTTGTCATAGTGTGTCGCTCTTATGTTTTAACTATATTTGCTGCATACCAAATTGATTAATTTGCACTAATAATTCTTTATTTGTAGGTAATTTATTAAGTAATTTTTGGGTGACTTGCTGGTTGTTATTAACAAGCGCAATGGCCTTTTTAAAATAACTTTCTGAGTTGCCATACAGTTCGCTTGAGCCTGTAAACCCCATGCCATACATCACATATTGATAGCTTGCTGCTGGAAACACTTCTTGTGAATGATCAAAGTGGTTATCGCTTGGTGTATGAAATTCCCAAAGTGATAAGTTATCTTTTAAGCTTTGTGGAATAGTATTTTGGCTACAATGTGCTTGCCAAAATGGGCTGTCGGTTCGTTTACTCAACATATAATGCAACTTTAAAAAGTCGATTATTCGCTCCCACCGATAACTAAATGTGCGGTTAAAACGCTGCGCTGTTATATTCATTACATGCCTATTGGCCGGAAATTGCTGGGCAACAAAATTGGCTGATATTTCTACCAATAATAAAGCAGAGGCTTCCAGTGGCTCCAAAAAACCAGCTGAGAGGCCTACTGCGACACAGTTTTTATGCCAAAATTTTTCACGATGTCCTGGTTCGAAACTAAGCTTTTTAACTTTGTATTCGCTTTGCTGATCTTTATTAATATTTAAGTAATCAAATAATTGCTGCTTAGCATCTTCATCACTAATGTGTTTACTAGAGTACACATGCCCTACTCCACGGCGTGTTTGTAACCCTATATCCCAAATCCAGCCAGATGTTTGTGCTGTAGATAAAGTATGCGAGCATATTGGTTCGTCATCTTTGTATGGCATGTGTATGGCTAGCGCACTATCAGCAAATAATACATCTTTACAAGATTTAAACCCCACCCCTAAGTTCTCACCTAGTAATAACGATTTAAAGCCACTGCAATCAATAAATAGATCCCCAGCTATCTCTATTTTATTATTAAGGCTAACGCTTTTAATATCGCCATTTGTGCAATTGTTTATACCGACGACAGTGCCTACAATGTGTTTAACTTTAAGATTATTAATGCAGTGGTTTTTTAAGAATGTAGCGAATAAGCCTGCATCCAAGTGATAAGCATAATTTGCTATTGCACTAAATTCGGGTGTGGTGATTTGTTTGGGAGCTAATCCGCTTTCGCATATTGATTGCTGCGCACTTACATACTGGGCAAAAGGAAGTTTTGGCTCGTTTTTAGTTAGCCAACTAGTAGCTAAGTTATGTTCATACATCCCTGTTGGTAGTTCAAGCGGGTGATAGTAATAGTCGTCTTCTTCACCTGTAATCCATTTGGCAAACTTGGCGCCTTGTTTAAACGACACATTACACTTTTGAATAAACTCACTCTCACGTATTCCCATATCTTTAAGGGTTCTTCGCATAGTAGGCCACGTCCCCTCACCTACTCCCACTGTTGGAATATCAGATGACTCTAACAGCGTAATATTTATTTTTTTACTGTGATGCTTTTGTAAATAAGCTGCAATTATTCCTGCACTTAGCCATCCTGCTGTTCCACCGCCAACTATTACTATTGATTTAATATCATCGTTCATAGCAACCTCGTTAGTTAAAAGGCAAAAACGACAGCGCTGAGCTGTCGTTTTGTATTATTTGTCAAAAACTAACTTATCATTTACCATTTAGCACTTAAGCCAATGCTAAAGCGCGGACCATATTGCTCAGCAGATACTAATTGCTCTGCAAAACGACCATGGCGGCGTGTTGTTTCATTAGTTAAATTAAGTGCATCAAAGCTAACACCCAAGGTGTCGTTAATAGTGTAATTAAAACTAAAATCTAGCTGACCGTACGCCTCTGTAAATGTAGGCTCAGTTCCCAAAGACAGTAAGAAATCATCGCGCCAGTTATAGGCTAAACGAACTTGGTAATCATCGTTTTCGTAAAAGCCGACCAAATTGCCTGAGTCGCTTAGTCCTGCTAGTGCAATTGTTTGGTCAAAATCATACGGTTTAAACGATTCATCGCTATTAACTATCGTATAATTAGCAACGACGCCAAAGCCTGTATCAGGCACCATGTACTGCGCATTTAATTCCCAACCATCTACTTCACGATTTTGAAGATTATCTGGCGTTGCAATATCAAATTTAACAATCGGGTCTGACGCTTGGCTTAAACATGCTGGGTTAGGTGTATCTGAACTATCAGGACAACCAGGGCGGGGGTTAACACTTGGATCGCGTAACGGCTCGCCATTTACATCATTTAGCGTACCTTGCACTACGCCTGCACCAATGAAGTTTTCAACAAACTTTTTAAAGTAACCAACCGATGCATAGCTTCCGTCGTCTCCATACCACTCAACTGAAAAATCAAAGTTATCTGACGTAATTGGCAATAAGTTAGGGTTACCTTGCGATGCATTAAACGGTCCTTCAGGACGGGCATTAATGGTAGTTGATGGGAACATACCACCAATACCTGCACGGGCTAATGTACGACTATATGAAAAACGAGTTTTAAAGCCGTCATCTAAGTCGGCGCTTATATCAAAGTTTGGTAATATACGTGTATAACCACCTTCAAGCTCCTGCGGTGTTGCTGTTGCAGCAAATACAGGGCGAAGTTCTTCAGCATGACGATAGTTAAAAGCAACAACCCCAGGCTTGACTGAATAACCTGTTACATCGGTGTCTTCGTAGCGCACACCGACATTCATATCAATTGGAATATCGTTAAATTCGGTTTTAAGATCAAATGATACATATATCGCGAGCGTTTGCTCCTCAACCCCATTTGTAGAAATATTTGGCTCAATAAATAATCCTTCATCTCTGACAATATCTACAAAATCGTTGGCACTGTAACGTGGAATAAATGGAAATAGCTGATCCGAACCTGAAAACTCATCAGCAAAGTCACCTTGTTCATCAAAGGTTAGCCCTAGGTTGTCTAGGGGAATATCGACAAATGAAAACTGCTCAGAAAGATAAGTATCAATTTGGTAATCGGTATACATTACACCAAAATTAATAGCGCTGAGTGCCCCACTCTTCAAATTCTCCCATTGTCCACTTGCATGATACTGCTTAATGGTATTTTTCATTTCATAGCCACGGCGCTGATATAAATCAGATACGATATTAGCAGGATCGTATGCACCGCCTGGCAATGTAGAGTCATCGACAGTAATACTCGGAATATCACCCGAAAAGTTAGCACCAATTGATTTAACAGAACCCGGTACATTTTTTAAGTTAGCAATCGTTTCGGCAGTATCTCCATCAGGGTTTGAGTGCGATGTAGAGTTATGAGCGTCAAACGTAAGTTTCAATGAATCGCTGGCTTGCCACGCTAAGTTAAGGCCTAGTGAATCATTTTCTTTTTTTTCGTAGAGTTCCCACGCCCAAAAATTCAACTCATCATTTGCATTTTTAATATCAACTAACGTACCGTTGGCATCAGTTGTACCGGTTGGATTATCGAACCAAAATGCCATTTTATTTGTGTTACTAGTTTCTTCAAAGCGCGATAAAGTGTAATCAAGCGTAGCCGTTAAGTTATCACTTGGAGCATACTGTAAAACCAGCTGCGCATTTTGACGCTCGCGCTTAGTTTCAAATCGCTCCATTTCTGGCGTCCAAGGTACCCAATAAGTACCCGTTGGATTAGCTGTTGTATCAATTGCACTGCTATCTACTCCTGTGGGGTTAGCGCGATTACGTACCCAGCCTTGCGATGTACCTACGCGCTCTCGGCCACTTTCTCGCTCTGAATGCGACAGCGCAAGTAAAACACCAAATGTATCGTCTGCAAATGTTTGGCTAACCATTCCCGAAATTTCAGGTGTTAAATTAGAATCTTCAGAGCTGGTATCTAATATTCCTTTTGCATTAGCAAAGGCTTTAAAGCCATCAAAATCAAACGGCTTTGCTGTATTTATATTAATGGTTGCGCCAATCCCTCCAGAGGCTACATTCGCTTTACCTGTTTTATAAACAGACACACCCGATACACTTTCTGCTGCTATTTCTCTAAAGTTAAAGCTGCGCGAAACCCCCGCTTCTTGCAATACAGAAGAGTTAGGCATTTGGCGGCCATTTAAGGTAACAAGGTTAAAACCTGGACCAAAACCACGGACACTAACTTGGTTGCCTTCATTGTTTGCACGGTCGATTGATACACCACTAATACGTTGCAGCGATTCAGCTAGGTTAGTATCTGGTAACTTACCAATATCTTCAGCTGAAATAGCATCTACCACGCCCGATGAGTCTTGTTTTATTGACGCAGATTTACTTAATGCGCTTCTAATACCAGTTACTTGGATAACTTCAACATCACTTTGTACAGTTGTCTCGTTTTCCTGTGCGGCATAACTTACAGGAGAAGTTATCAGCATTGCTGCGCAAATCGCATTTAATTTAAATTGTGTGTTAGTCATTTTTGCACCTAAATATTGTGTTTATTACGTGTAATCGTTGACGGATTATTTACGGGATGCTTATTGTTACCATAATATTGTTAACAATTAACTTTACAATAAATTAGTTTAACTAACTAAGTCAAACAAATTGACCATTTATTTTACAGTTAGCGTTGGTTTTTTATTCGATATTGTAAGCAAGCAGTAAAGTACTGAGACTTATGCATGATTGTTGAGCGGGTTGCTTCCTACAAAAGCGCCAGTTGGTATTAGCGCTCTAATAACGAGGTTATTTTTTTGGCGGTATTTTTAAGCTCGCTAATTACACTGTGTTTATTAGCGTGAGTGTTTAGGGTTGAGTCAAAAGAAGAAATGGTCAATGCAGCTATTAAATTTGCATTAGGCTTGCCAATTAAGACACTAAAATCGTGTACTCCGGCGATAAGTGGATTGCTTTGCATTATGTGCCCTTGCACTTTGATTGTGTTTAGCTCATTTAATAATGCTTTATAGGCGTCTTTACTAGCACTGTAAATTTCATCGTGTTCGATAAGCATTTGCCGCACTTCGTCATTACTGTTGGCTAAAAGCAGTTTACCCGCGCTTGAGCTACTAAGTGGAAATAAAGCCCCCTCTGCAATACTCAAATGCATAGGGCTTTTGCTACGCGCTTGCACTACCACCATAGCTTGGCTTTGATAAAGCATACTTAGATGACATGACTGTTCAATATTTACAGCTAGATCTTCCATATGTGGCAAGGCCGATTTTAGTACATTATCCATTGGTGAAATACTTCGCGATAAATTATACAACTTTAATGACAAATGATATCGACCAGAGGTTTCAGAGCGAATTAGATAACCGCGCTTTTCAAGCCCAACAAGTACTCTATAGACTTCGTTAGGTGTTTTTAAAATACCAGCCGCTATCTCACTTTGTGTACAAGGCCTTTTATTTTTTGCTAAAAATTCTAATATATCCAACCCCTTATCTAAAGCAGGAACTGCATATTTAGTTTTTGATTTATCGTTCATTTGTACTTATTTATGCCTTTTAAAATTGATAAACAATACGTTTGTTTATATATAAATTTAAAACTTTTTTTTAGTTTGAAATTTTCAATAATAATTTAAAATCAATAACTTAATAAAACAAAACCCATTCATATATGAATTCTATATTTTTATATAAATTACGCTTGACCTAAATGCTTAACCGAGCAATCATTGTTAACAATATACAACTGTAAGAGAAAATGGAAATATATTTATGTCACACACTTATTTAACACCACAACAAATAGCTGATTTTCACCGTGATGGTTATATTATTGTCAAAAATTACTACAGCGCTGATGAAATTGAGCTATTACAACAAACTGCTTTTAATGACGATACACTCTATGAGCGAGCATGGGACAAAAAAGACGCCGACGGCGCTGTAAGTAAAGTCTGTTTATGGCAAAAAACAGGCGACGATTTATACAGTATGTTTTCTCGCGGTCGTCGTTTAATTGAAGTATGCGAAACACTTATTGGCGAAGAGGTGTACCACACCAGCACTAAAATTATGATGAAAGAACCATTTGTAGGTGGCGCCTGGGAATGGCATCAAGATTTTGGCTACTGGCATCGTGATAACTACATGCTTTATCCAAAATCAATTAGCTGTATGGTCGCCATTAATAAAGCGACGCAAGAAAATGGTTGCTTGCAAGTACTTAAAGGCTCACATCATTTGGGACGATTAGATCACAGTAAAACGGGTGACCAAAAAGGCGCCTGTTTAGAGTTTGTAGAAGAAGCAATGAAGTACCATGAACTTATCAATGTAGAACTTGAACCAGGTGATGTACTGTTTTTCCACTGTAATTTACTGCATAAATCAAATCAAAACCGTGCTGCAGAACCTCGCTGGTCAATGATCAGTGCTTACAATGCGATTAGCAACCAACCATTTAAAGAAAACGAAGCTGTTTATTACCCTTTAAATCGCGTTAACGATGATGCTATTTTAAATTTTAAAGCAAAAGAACGCACTTAAAGTAACCTTCTAGCCTAAACCAGCTTATGCATTATAGCCCAATGCATAAGCTGGTTTTTTTATATGGAAAATTCTGTATGTTAACCTCAGAGCAAAAACACCTTATACCTCACGCTACTCCTAAAAATGACGAAGACCCGCACGGGAAAATAATTGGCCAAGGTCAATTTAAATACAAAATAGACGCCCACTGGGGGAAGTTAAACCCAAATAAATACCCTATAGAAAATTGTCATGCGATGGTGATGGACTCACAAGGGAGAATATTTATGATCACCGATAACACGACTAATAATATTTTAGTTTATAGCCAAAACGGTGAATTACTTGACGCTTTTGGAAGCTCTTTTCCTGGTGGACACGCTATAAAAATTGTAAAAGAAGGCGAGCAAGAATTTTTATACGTTGTAGATAGTGGCTGGATTGTTAATCGCCACTGGGATGGTCACAGCACAGAGCAATGGGATAGCCCTACTAACAATGTCATTCCACAGGCTGGCTTTATTTCCAAAATGACCTTAGATGGCAAACTGATTTACAGTATTGGCCATCCACAAACGTGCGGTGCTTATAAACCCGAGCAACCTTTTCGCCCTACTGATATTGCCATTGCCCCCAATGGGGACTTATACGTAACCGACGGTTATGGTAGCGACTTTTTACTGCATTATGATAAACAAGGCCGCTATATAAACCATTGGGGCGGTCACCATAATGATGACGAAAATTACAATTTACACAACACCCACGGTATTGAAGTAGACTTACGCGATCCATCAAATCCCACATTAATAGTAAGCTCTCGTTTTGAGCAATGTTTAAAAGTATTTTCGTTTGATGGTAAGTACCTTGATAGAATTAGCGCTAATGGGGCATATATTGGCGGTCCCGTGTTCAAAGGCGAACTATTTTATGCACCTGTTTGCTGGTCGCATATTGACAATAAAAATGCTGACGACTCTGGCTTTATTAGTATATTTGATAAAAATAACACGCTCATAGCTAATTTAGGAGCACCGCAACCCCAGTACATAAACGGTGAACTACAACCGATGCAAAGTAACGGGGACATTTTTAATCACGTGCATTGTATTTGCGTAGATCAAGACGATAACTTGTATGTTGGCCAGTGGAACTCCTCTAAAACATACCCCATTAAATTAATAAAACAACCATGCTAAGTTTAACGCTCTGAGAATAGTGTTTATTTTTAATAATGAGTACCTTGTACTCATTATAAAGCATAAAACTCACAGGCTTAACAGCAAAAATACACCTAAAGCCATTCCTCGCATATTTAGTATTAGTTTATTTGTATCGTGTTAGGCAGTTGTAGCCACACTAATAAAAATAAAAAACTGCGAATCTATTATATAGATAAACCCGCAGTTTGTTTATTACTTAACCTTTATTACACGTTTTTAGCGAGTAATACGTTTACTCATTTTAAAGTTTTGTAATGTAAGTGAACTAACAGCGCCGCCAGTGTCTGGAAATGTCACTTCAATACTATTCGTTTTTGCAAGGTCGCTATAAGGTACCGGTATTTCAAGTACACCAAAGAAACGTTCGCGTCCTAACCCTCCATTAACCTGGTCGTACCCTCTAAAATCAGTAGGTACAGCGACTTTATTACCATTAACAGTAACCGTAGGTGTAAGCGACTTACCATGAGGACGACCAACACCTAAGCGTAATACTGCCTCGCCATTAGTTCCTTTATCAACGTTATTAATTGTAAAAAACTGAGTTGAGTTAGCAACAATATCTTTAACCACAGCACTTGTGTAGTGCTTATACCAATTCCAATAAATAGCAGATCTATTTATTGGAATTGGTATGACCCCGCATTTATAGCCGCAGGCGCTAAAGCTTATCTAAAAGATGTACCAAATGCAGAACTACATTTACTCAATGCGGGTCACTTTAGTGTTGAAGAAAAACCAGTTGAAATTGCAAAGTACATTGTTGATTTTATGGATAAGTTAGCGATTAAAAACAAACAAAACTAATTTACTTTGTAATACAAAAAAGCGCTGAAGGTATGAAATAACCCACCAGCGCTTTCTTATTAAATAAAAAGTTAAATATAACGTTAAATAATACTCACTAAATCAGCTTAACCTTCTTCTTCAATAAGTGACTCTAGTAGGTCATGTATTTCAGCTTTAAGTTCTTTATCTTCAATTTTATTAGCGCTTACTTTAGCATTTTGAAGATTTTTAATCGCTTCGTCTTTTTGACCAAGCTCTAGCTGTAACGTAGCCATTGAAAAAGAAACCGACGACATGTGATCTTTGTTATTAATCGCAACCGACTTCTCTAATGCTTTTTCATACGTAGTAATTGCCTCCTCTAGCTCTTCGGTAAAATCAGCTAGCGTTTCCCATTGTACAGGGTGATCTTTTGATGTGTTTTCATTTTCTATACAAATAGCTTTTAGCTCTGCAAATAACGATTCAAACTTTTCACGGTTATTTTTATTAGCTGCCGCCATTAAATCTTCTGCAAGGTCATGTACCGCTTTATATACTTTTGTGTTCATCATCGCGAGGTATCCTTTAGAGTTACTAAACTAAATGCTTTTACTTTAGCAAAAATAGTATGTTCAGTCGTTAAAAGCTTATTTTAACCACTGATTTATTGAATTAGCTGATGGGCGTAATAATACATTAATAATGAACATAGCGTAGGCGTTAAACGCGTTGTGGTTAAAATTTTATTTAAATTAGGGCTAAAACTTAACGTGCTCAGGTAGAAACAGAAAAAGGCACTAAAACAAACCCACTATCCAATCGAAGGTAAAAACAGTCGTAAATAATTTTAGCGCAATAACAGCTACAAATAAGAGGATAAAGAACACTTTTGCTTTGTAGCTTTTCAGATTTTTCCAATACAAGCGTTTTGCATTAAATTCTGTCTTAAAATTATCTAAAGCGTCTTTCATGCTTACTCCCTGCTAATTTATTCCTATAAACTTTCAGCCTAAACTATTCATATTGATGTGCACGCTATAAAGGGTAACAAGGTGTGTCATCAGTAATGTTAGTATTTGGTTTCTTATCAAAAACGCGAATCTTTTAGAACAGCTAAAAATAAATTCAGTGCTACACTAGCAGCTAACTTAAAATCGTTAACAGCCAACTAAATTATGAAAGAATGTAACCAGTGTGGTAAATGCTGTATTAAATACGGCGGCGGTGATTTAAGCGCATCAAAAGAAGAAATAGACTTATGGGAGCTTTTTAATCCCGAAATTTATGAATACGTTAAAAACAATGAGATTTGGTTCGGCCCTGAAACAGGATTAAGACTAGATGCTTGCCCATTTTTAGAAATTGCGCCTAAAAAAGATCCTCTCGCTAAAAATATGTATACCTGCAGTATCTACCTCGACCGCCCAGAGGATTGCCGACACTACCCTAGCCTCATTCCTGAAATGATCAGAGACGAATGCGAGATGATTGAAGCTATCGACATAAAAAATCAAACCAGGGCTCAACATAAACTCGATATACTTATGATTGATAGTCGGTAACTCTCTTTTAAACTGCAACAGGTTATTGGTTGATTTTTATACTTTTAAAGAATGGTAAACGTGTATACCAACAACCTATAGCCACAACAATAGAGCCAAAGCAAATTACAAATAAGGGTATTTTTGTAGGTGAGTTTGATAGCATTCATCTAATGGTCGTTTAAACCATGGATTTAATAGTTCACGAAAACCGCCGTGCTCAGGCGGGTCTACTTCAAATGGGATTTGGCGTGTTTCACGTATTGCCACTTCTGATGGAATGACAATACGCCCTGGTTTAGCCCCTGATTGGAAAACAGCACAATTATACGCCGCTTTACGTACATCTTTTAGACCTAATATCATATTGACGGGATCGTTTTAATCGTCCATTTGCCCCATACCTGTTGCTGAACGTTGCTGTGAAAATGCATCGGGGAAGTCGCTAATACCAGTTACTTTTGATGTCATAATAAAACCTAATTTCTTTTGTTAATTTATTTAGATATACCATGTTAATCACAACTTAATGATGTAAATACACGTATTTTGCTTAAAAATAGTAATTTAATACTCTTTATTGCTGTTTTTAAAATATAAAAAAAGCCAGCAATTTAAGCTGGCTTTGGTGGGGTTGTGAGAGCCCCTAACTAATTAATTTAAAGCATTGAAATAAAACTATTCTCGGCGTTAATTACAACCATCGGGTTTACAGCAGACTTAGCAATTTGGGTTTGTGTAAAATAATCAATAGTTGCAATACTAATCACAATTTAACTTTATAAAAGCGTCCACAAAATCAGTATTCATAAATTTAATCTTATGACAAAGAGGTAATTATTCATTCCTTGATAAATAATCTCTACGCTGAATTTGTGGACACACAACAACTCTTTTCTTTTGTTACTAATTTTTGTATTACGACTGTTTAATTAAATGCTGTTTCACTAGTTGAGGGTCAAATTCTACACCCGTACCTATTATATCTGGAGCGCATGCTTGGCCATTTTTAAGCCTTAAAGGATGTGTTGTATATTCATCTATAGGGAATGAATGAACTTCTAAAAAGCCAGCATGAGGCTGAGATGCCAACAGTGAGACATGTAACTCGTGCATGCCATGGCTACAAATTGGCAAGTTGTGTGTATATGCCATACTTGCCACGTGTAACCACCCCGTAATACCGCCAATGTTTGACGCATCAGGCTGTAAAAAGCCTAACTTAGCTTGCTCAATCGCATAACCAAACTCGTGCAATGTATGCAAATTTTCACCCATTGCAAGCGGTATTGAAGTCGCTTGTGCTATGCGAGCAAAGCCTTTGTAATCATCAGGTATAGTCGGTTCTTCAAACCAGGTTATGTCGTATTTTTCAATTGATTTAGCAAAACGAATAGCTTGCTCAACAGTCATTGAGTAATTGGCATCTACCATAAGTATTTTATCTTTACCTATTAGCTCTCTTACTGCGGCTACACGTTCTATATCTTCTTTAAAGTTGGGTTTACCGACTTTAATTTTTACTGCATTAAAGCCACGATTTAAATAACCATCTATATTACTAAGCAGTTTTTCTTGGCTAAAGTTTAAATCTATTCCGCCTGCATAGCATTTTGTTTGGTCACTGCTACCACCCGCAACTTGCCATAATGGTGCATTTAAGCGCTTACACTTAATATCCCACAGCGCTATATCAACTGCTGAAATCGCAAAGCTAAGTAGTCCACCTCGGCCAACATAATGAAGATCCCACTGCAATTTGTCCCAAATTGCCATGATAGACATTGAATTTTTCCCAATTAATCCGGGCTTTATTTCATCGTTAAGGAGTGAATAAATTGCGCGACCACCTTTGCCGCCAGTGTAGGTATATCCCATCCCTTCATACCCGTCGTGAGTCATAATATGCAACGCAATAACTTCAAAGTGAGTGTGATCGCCATGCTTTGCATCACTTAACACTTCTGCTAGCGGAATTTGGTAATACTCGACTTTTACACTTTTGATTGTTTGTGATGATACTTTCATTAAGCCACCGAATTAGTTTACATGACACTGTTCATTGTTAACAATTTACAACAGGTGTTTGTTGTTGTAAAGGTTATCTGTTTAATTAAGCGAAATTATCCGAAGGTCTGTTGATCTTTGAGAATTAAAATTTGTTCAAACTCGAGGCTATTTAATCGCAGCGTGAGATTTGTAACCTAGTGGCCTAAGTGAAAACCGAGCAAAGCTTCCGCGTCCTGCTCACGCCCCTTACCTTCATTCATGTAGGCAACAAAGAGTAAATAACCCCTATCAAGCGTGCTTATAGGGGCTTTAATTTAACAATAGAATAACAAGACTATTTTAAATCAAGTGCCAATAGCTCTGTATGCGATGTTATATAAACGCGGTTTTGTGATTGGTTAAACGTTAGATTAGCACTAATATTTGGCATTTCAATTTGAGCTAGTAGCTCAGCATTTTTATTAAATAACCATAACCCATTGGGACCTGTAGCAAATATAATCCCACTTTTATGTACCTTTAAACCATCTGGTAAGCCTTGGTCATGCTTAATTGCTGGTGGTAATTCTTGACATCCTCCCCCACCTCGCTAAGCGCCTGAACAAGTTCAGGAAAGGAGGGGGATTCCGATTAGTTTAAAACCATCGGGGCTTTGTGATCACTCACAATGCAAGTTCCTGCTTCAACAAGCTGACTAATGTCAATCTCTCCACAGGCTAGAACGCGATGACCTCGCGCTAAAATATTTAATGCGCCAACATGATCCGCATTATTTTGATAACAGCACTTCACACACTCAAACTTAGACTGCGTTAATCGGTTATCTTTTGATTGATGATCACACGCCGGACACGTTTGACTGGTATGTTTCGGATCAACAAAAATAACCTGACCGCCGAGCCAATCCTGCTTATATTTCAGCATCTCTTTAAACATTCCCCATCCTTGATTGAGAATGACGCGGTTTAAGCCAGATTTTTGTTTTACCATTTTTCCATACTGCTCACTGTTGCCTTTGCTGTTTTTCGTCATATTTCTAATTTTAAGATCTTCTAGCACGATGATTGCGTGGCTTTTGCTCAACTGTGTTGAGATCTTATGTAATTTGTCATGACGAATATTGGCAACTTTCGTATGAAATGTTGTGATCTTTGCTTTTAATTTTTTCCAGTTACTTGAAAATTTCACTTTTCTAGCAAGTTTCTTCTGTAATCGTTTGATCCTGATTGTCTGTTTACTGGTATCTATCGGCTCCACAAAACTGCCATCAGAAAGGGTAATTAGGCGTTTCACGCCTAAATCTCCGCCAATCATGGCGTTTGATGGGTGCTTAGGTGGTGCGACTTCTTGTTCAACTTGGATTGAAACAAACCAGTGCTTACCTTTTTGTGAAACAGTGACGTTTTTAGCTTTACCTAAAATAGCTTGGCTTTTTCTAACATTAACCCAACCGATTTTAGGTAAAAAAATACGTTTCCCATTCTTGTCGATTTTAAAGCCTTGAGGAAAACTAAAGCTATTCACCTCTCCTTTTTTCTTAAAAGTAGGCATCCGTTTGAGTGGTTGGTTTTTATCGAATGCGTCTTTAAAGGCGCGTTCAAGCTGTTTTAATGTTTGTTGGATAGTTTGTGCGGGCGATAGTATTAAAAAGCCATACTCCTCGCTTTTCTTCCAAAGTTTGGAAAAGAAATCCAACTCTTGGTAGTAGCAAATCTTTTGCTTATTCTGTAACTTAAATAAGTTAATCGCTAAGGCTTTATTCCACAAGAATCGACAATTTCCCGCATATTGCGCCATTTTAGCGTTAATATCGGGTGTTGTTTTTAAGCGGAATTTATAAGCTTTGCGAATAATCATACTGTTATTATATACAGTCAATAAAAAAGGAACAACCCATTTAGTCACTTCGCGACTATCGCCTTATATCACCGACCTAAAGGAACGGTGTTTTACGGCAAAAGTTGTTGAAGTACTCCTAGATAAAATAAAGATTTACTTACCACTGCACCACTGTCATTTAAATCATACTGATACCACGCAGGTTTATTAGCATTAGATGCCGCCACATATAACGTTTTATTATCAGCCGATAATGCGACCCCATTAGGATAAATAAGATCACGATCCAATAAGGTAAGTTCCCCTGTATTTTTAAGTGAATATACCCCCTGAAACTTAAGCTCTTTGCCTTCATCATCTAATTGATTAGGTAAACCATAGGGTGGATCACTAAAATAAAGCATGCCTTGGTCGTTAAAAACGCCATCGTTTGGGCTGTTAAACTTTTGTCCATTATAATGACTTACAATTTGTAGGTATTGTGGTTTAGGCGTGCTTAATGGCGTCTTCATTTTTGATATAACACGTGAGCGCGATTGCAAAAGCACAAGCTCATTTTGTTTATTTACAATTAAACCATTTGAATAGCCACTATGCGCTAAGTACAAACTTGCACCTTTACCTGGTGTATATTTATAAACCTGATGATTAGGTATATCAGAATATAATAAATATCCTCCTTGATTAACCCAAACCGGCCCCTCTAGCCAGTCATAACCCGAAGCGAGGGTTTTAACATGGCTATTTAAGTTAAGCACTTCAAGCGCTTGCTCATTAAATATTTTGTAGGGGCCTTGCTCGAATAAAAGTGTGTTACTTTGCTTAGCAGATACACCCAAACAGAAAACACACACAGCGTTTAGGCCGTGTTGATCTTTGGTGGGTGAATTTGCAGCAGTATGTTTGGTTTTTAGGCAAGGCGAAGCCTATGTAGTGTGGTTATTCCCCATGAATAGGCGACCACGCAGCATAAATACCAAACATGCGCTGCCCAAAGGGTTCTTTCTAGGGACGATTAACTCTTTGTTGCTCGGTTTTTACTTAGCCCACTAGGTTACAAACCTCGCGCCGCGATTTAATCGCCCCTAGATTGAACAAATTTCAATCCACAAAGATCAACACGCCCTAGTATATATTTAATTTTTAGCATTGTTATACCTGCGTTCATATAACGATTTATTCACGCTTTTAGCTGCATCAACAAGCGGTTTGTAAGGAATGTCAGCTACATTTACAAAGCCTACATTGTAGTTTTCACCATCGTATGCTCGCCCAGTTAGTGGAGAGTCTATGTATTGAAACCAATGCGCACCAACAAAATATGGGTTATCTATAACGCTATTCATATATTTTTTGTATTTAGTACCACGCTCTTGCTGAGATTGAGTGTGTATAAGGCCTGGGTTTAATAGCCCAGAATCAAGCGCACCATTATGAAATTCACCTATTATGCTTGGCATGTCTATATCAGATAAAAATGCCCAAAAATCTTCATTTAATCCCTCTCGGTAATAGTTGTAGCTCATCACATCTACATGCGCGGCAGAGGCGGCTCTTATTTCAGGCGTCATACCCCAGTCAGCAAAACGTGCTCCCATATTCAGCTGGTTGGGAAGATGTTTAGCTATAGCCGCGTCAACCACTGCAAAATACTGATTAGCATAATGAAATAACATCGCTGATAAATCGATATTAGTTTGCTCGTTAAACTGCGTGAGTGTCACGCCTGAAGCAAACTCATCCCATGAGGCAATACGTGTATTCCATGCTTTATTAAGTTTGCTAATTTGGCTGTACTTATTTTTCATTAAGGTAACAAATTGCGCTTTTGTCGGGCTATTTTGAGCATTATTTTTAAGTGTATTAATTGCAATGCCGTAACGTGCGGCGTCAGAATTCATCATCCCCCAGCTTTTTTCATTATCAATAAATACACCAACACACCAAGGGCTGTTTTTAACTTGCTGGGCTACTTTTGCAAGCGTTACATCTGCGCGCTCAACGAATAATGGATCAAATGGGTCAGGTAATGGGCTCCAGTAGTCGTTACCACTGCTTACCGTTTTGAAATTACCAATGATCCACGCATTAGCAAAGTAAGGTAATTGGTTAGTATGGTAATAGTCTTCTTCTATCCAATTGCCAAAAGAAGTAAAGCCCCATGAAAGCATGCGTTTCACTGTGGTGTTTTGCCACTGTTTCATTAAGTCGTTGTTGTTATGGGTTTGATATTTTCGCTCTAAATTAGCGCGATAAAAGCTAAACGTTTCACCTTTTTTAATTGCACCACTGTGAACTTCGCGTCTGTAGCCGTAATTATCTGCTAAAGGGTTATTTTGCTCGGGTAGCCAATTAAACATATCAGATCTTAGTGTTGAGCTTTTATAACGTGTTGACCACGCAGTTTTTGGAGCTGGATTTAATCCTAATGAATCCTCTGGTGTTAAATCATTAGCTTCGCGCTGCTTAATATAGCTTTGGTCAAAATCGTAACCGGTAATAGTTGAAGTATTTGCCATACGAACGTTATCAATGCCGGTTGAAAAAAACAGATAACCTTCTGGGTCGACTAAACTCCATTTCCCTTTGTATTTTTCAGTTCTAAAATATCCCGTTGCCTTTAATTGTGGGCCGTTTTTCCAGCCACTATATTTAGAACGTCCTTTCATTGGTGAGTTTTGTAAGTTAATTTGCTCTTTTTGAGAAATAACTTGTAGCTGCTCTGTTGAAGATACTTTATTGGTAAAGTCTAATTTTGCATTTTGCCCAAATTTATCAACTAACCCTTTTAGATAGTTAGTATCAAAATTAGTTGGCTTTATAAGGCGTAAGTTGTCTATTAAAATTCGTTTATCGTCAAGTAGCCCTTTTACTCCAAATGATATTTTTACAATGCTGCTAACGTCGATATTTTTTTGTCCGCCTCTATAGATTATTGGCGTATAACTGCTTTTCCAACTTGGTGGGTTTGAGCGAATACCTGAATTAACATTTAAATTTGCGCCTTTTAATTCTATGTAATACGTATTTTGAGACTTTGCTGGCACAACAACACTTCGAGTTTGAAATTGTCCCGACTTGTCTATTGTCTTTATGTATAGGTGAGTAGAAGCCTCATCAGGGTTTTGTATATCAAGTGCAAGGGCAAAGTTTCCTGTTGCTTGCCAATCCCATCCTTTTGGGTTTATAAATTCAAAGTCACTTTCTACATTAGATTTAGATTTTAATGTAACCGCTAGTTTATGGTTTCCACCTTCCTTTATTAATGTACTAAAGCCATTAATTGTATTTATATATTGGCTGTAATTATCCTGTTCAAAATCAAAAATTATATGCTCTTTTTTTAATGGAGTGGCTCCTTTAGTTGAATTTTGATCTGAAGCTTTCGCATTGTGACACCCTGCAAGTACCGATAAACAAAAAAACGAGGATGCTAATTTTACACTATAAGGATTGAGAAACATGTTGGCCTACTATTGTGCGTGTTTAAATGTGTACTTTTGAGCAATAATTGATAGCTAAAAAGCGTTAAAACTACACAAGATAATTACACAAACGACGATACAAAACAATTAACTGTTAACAATGCAATGGATTTTAGAAGTGTTTTATAATAGAGGGAGCTATTAAAAAATATAAATTATAGGTAAAAAACATAAAATTCAATACTTTAAACACTACTCTCCATAATCATTAGCAGATATTCTTTGAGGGTACTACGAGTAGATTTGTTACAGTAAAGTAGAGTTAATGCCAGATTAACTTCTATTGTAAAGCAAACAGTTTATCGGCACTTTTAGTGGTTTGAACGCAAAACACAAAGTTATACTATAACATTGTTGATTCGTTAATTTTGCGGTGTTATATTATATCACAACATAATAACCACGAACCAATATATCCATGACAAAGTTAACATTAATCTCCTCTGCTATTTTTTCTGTTTTATGTTCTCAATCAGCTTTGGCTGCAACCGTTACCGGTAAAGTAATGGATGATAAAAATCAACCAATTAAAAATGCCTCTATCCATGTCCATGGCAAAAACCAAAGCGTTAAAAGTAATGATTTAGGCGAGTTTGCTATCGATATAGATGCAAACAGCCAATTACATATTAGTAAAGACAACTACATAGACTCTCGTATTGCTGTTACCGAATCTTCAAATAATCTGTCTGTGTCACTTAAACCAACATCGGTTGAAACAGTGGTTGTTTATGCCTCTGCACTTCATAAGAACAGCCTAGAAATGATATCGCCAGTAAGCGTGCTCTCAGGTGATGAATTAAGAAATAAATCTAAACCAACACTTGGCGAAACTCTTAAAGGTTTACCAGGCGTAAATGCAAGTTACTTTGGCCCTGTATCATCAAGCCCAATTATTCGTGGTTTAGATGGCCCTCGCGTTAAAATTATGCAAAACGGTTTAGATGCCAGCGATGCATCACGCATTGGCCCAGACCACGCGACATCAAGCGACAGCCTAGCGGCAGAGCAAATTGAAGTGTTGCGCGGTCCAAGTACCCTACTTTATGGCTCTGGTGCTATTGGTGGTGTGGTAAATGTGGTTGATAACCGCATTCCTACTAGCAATATCGACGAGCTTACAGGCGCGGCTGAATACAGCCACGACACTGTATCTAACGCAAACACAGTTGCTGCAAAGCTTGAAACTGGTAATGACGGCTTTAACTTTCATTTTGATGGTACAAAACGCAGCGGCGACGATTACCAAACACCAAACTTTACTATCACCGATGATGATGGCGATGTTGAAAAAGAAGATTCAGTAGAGAACACCTTTATTGATAGCGAAACGCTTAACTTTGGTACTAGCTATGTTGGAGAGCACCTAACGGTTGGTTTTTCTTACGGTAGCATTGATACTGATTACGGCATTCCTGGGCATGAGCATCATCACTATCACGAAGGTGAAACTGAAGAAGAGCATGCAGAACATGAAGATGAAGCTGCTGAAGAGCCAGTTTACGCACATTTAGAGCAAGACCGCTGGCAAGGGCTTGTAAGTTACGCTCTTCATAATAACTGGATTGAAACCATCAACCTACGTGTTGGCTATACAGATTATTCACACAGCGAAATTGAAGATGGCGAAATTGGTACTACTTTTAAAAATAAAACGACTGAAGCACGTTTAAATGTAGAGCATAAGTTTGCTGATTGGCACGGAATGATGGGCTATCACTACAGCGATTCTGACTACGATGCTATTGGTGAAGAAGCATTTACACCCGCGAGTGTAACTACAACTAACGCACTATATTTACTAGAAGAGCGTGAATTTGGCGACGTGACAATAGAGCTTGGTGCACGTGTAGAAGATTACAAAATTGAAAGCAAAATCACGGCACACGAACATAGCCACGATGAAGTAGAAATAGATCATAGCGACGAAGAAACTATTGGATACAATAAAAGCTTTACCAATTTAAGCGCCTCTGCCGGTGCCATTTGGCAATACAAGCCAGGTCATAGTATTGCGACAAGTATTTCTCATTCAGAACGAGCACCACTTTCGGCAGAGCTTTTATCAAATGGTTTACACATTGCAACTGGCACTTATGAGCTAGGTCTTGGTTACAACATTGAAGATAATGAAGCGCATTTTGAGCCAGAGAATATCAAGCAAGAAACCTCAACAAACCTAGATTTAAGCTTTAGACGTTTTAGCGGCGACTTTGGTTACACGGTTAACTTTTTCTATAACGATATTAAGAACTTTTATTTCCAAGAAAATACAGGTTTAGTTTACGATGAAGAAGACGGTTTAGAGTCAGCAATTGGTGCACATGACGATGCTGTTGCGGTTTATCAGTTCACCAGCAAAGATGCAGAACTATATGGTATTGAATTTGATGCTCACTATCAAATTACATCAAGCGCTATGGTTAAAGTATTTGGTGACTCAACTCGTGCAAAACTTAAAGATGATGAAGGTAACCTACCACGTATCCCAGCCAATAAATTAGGCTCTGAGTTACAGTACGATTTAGGTGACTTACAACTAACCCTTACAGGTACTCATTACTTTGATCAAAACGATGTAACAGCATTTGAAACACAAACGGACGGCTATACGTTATTTGATGCACAAGCTAATTACCAATTAGGTTTAGGCAGTGTAGATGCACAGCTTTATATAAACGTGGATAACATTACTGATGAGTTAGGCTTTGTGCATAGCTCATTTATTAAAGATAAAGCACCGTTACCTGGTAGAAACTTTCGATTTGGTATCCGTGGCTACTTTTAATAGCTAACAAGCTCTTTAGTTTATATATTTAAAAACCGCATTTTATTAATGCGGTTTTTTATTTTTAGAATAGATAAAGCTCTTAAATTACAGACACAAAAAAGCCGCGTTCAAATTGAACACGGCTTTTCAAATTCTTAATTAATAGTTAAATTAAGAAAGGATTTCGTGTAACTCAACGTCAAATACAAGCGTTGAGAAAGGTGCAATTGCAGCACCTGCGCCACGTTCACCATAAGCAAGCTCATGAGGAACGTAAATACGCCATTTAGTACCTACAGGCATCATTTGTAATGCTTCAGTCCAACCTTTGATTACGCCACCAACTGGGAATTCAGCAGGTTGACCGCGCTCGTATGAGCTATCAAAAACAGTACCGTTTACTAATGTACCGTGGTAATCAACACGTACTGTAGACTCAGCTGTTGGCTTTTCGCCTTCGCCAGTTGCTAGTACTTCGTATTGAAGACCAGACTCAGTTACTGTGATTTCAGGACGTTTTGCGTTTTCTTCTAAGAATGAAATACCTTCTGCAGAAAGTACTTGTGACTCTTCTTCACGACGAGCTTGAATCTCTTCGTTTATTTTTTCAAATGCAGCTTGGATCTCAGGGATCTCAACTTGAAATGCGCTACCAGCGTACGCATCTTTCATGCCTTCAAATACTGAATTTAGGTTTAAGCCTTCAAAAGGATTAGACTTAAGTTGCTCACCCATTTGTAAGCCAATACCGTAACTTGCTTTTTCAGCATCTGTAGTAAAATTATCTGACATAATGTGTTTTTCACGTTTTGTTAGTTAAAAGACGCGACTATGCTATCACAAAATAAACCGCGTTTGGGGCTAGTTTTTGCTGAGTTTTAGCTTAATTAGGCCAACAATATAACTACAAAGCGGCAAACTGAATAAAATTCCAACAAGTAGAGGTATTGTTAGTAATCCTGATTCGCCAAACAGTAAAAATGGCACTACAAGCAGCCCTATACAACCAATAAAAACAGAGCCAATAACTGGCCAATGCTTATCGTATTTGGTAATAAGATGGGCAGCTAAAACATTAAAACCAACACCATAAATTAAAGCGGTAATTAATGGATACTCTGGTTGAGCATCTATAGCCATTTTTACTAATAAGCTAATAGCACTTTGATAGCAGTAACCAAATACCGTCCATAATAAAAGATGTTTTATTAATTTCTGCGAGGTTGGTAGGTTTGTTGCTTTAGTCATTTAGAAACTCCACAAAGCAAAAAACCGCCCATAAGGCGGTTTTTTTAAATAATGGTGGAGAGATAGGGATTTGAACCCTAGATGGGCTATAAACCCATGCCGGTTTTCAAGACCGGTGCATTCGACCACTCTGCCATCTCTCCGCACGGCGCGAATAATATGGTTAAACGTGTTACTTGTAAAGCGCTAAATATAAATTAATCGTAAACATTAGTTAATCGATTAAAAACTAATCACTTTGCTCTTTTGTTACGCTAAAAAAGTTACAAATTTATTCGTTTAATAATATTGTTTTGGTCTGCGCGCAATCCAAGAACAAATTAAGCATGCTAATAAACTCAGTGCTGTGAATGTTACGCTTTGAAAAATTAAATCAAATCGATTTAAATCATCGCTTGGCACAACCACAAACATAAAAGCAGGTAGTATGCTAAGTAGTAAAACATAGCAGCATATTTTAAATGCACGGCCAAAATCAAAACGCTTGGTCTGTTGCATCCAAACAGTGAGCAACACCAGCATACCGATCGCAGAGCCTGCTATAAAGTGCGATGCATTTGTATTCATTGCAACATACAGTGTTACAAAGGCACCAATGATTCCCCAAATCGACCATGCTAGCCAATTCTCTTTTTCTTGTAAAAATAAATTTCCCATAGTTTTCGTCTTCTTTATCGTTATTTTTATTAAGACTTTCCATAATGTATCAAAAAACAACCGATTAAAAAACAAACTGAAGAAGATTTAGTAAATTTAGTGCTTCCAAGCGCTTCTTACAGCCAAGCCATTAACTTTTCAATAATACTCTTTGTAACCTTAATGAATTATGACTATGTAAATTGTGCAAAGTTCATACTATTTCACAAATTACTAAAATAGTGTTCAGGCTTATGGCGAAGCGACTTTTTACAATCGACTTCTGGTGTACCTATATATAAATACCCTACTATTTCATCTTGCTCATGCAGATTAAGTGCCTTTTTAACTGCTGCACTTTGTGCAAAGTAGCCTGTGCGCCAAATGCCGCCTAAACCTTGGGCAAATGCAGCTTGTTGCATTGCAAGCACACTGCACCCTGCACTTTGTACTTGTTCAATACGAGGAACTTTTGGGTGTTCTTGATATTTAGCAATCGCTATAACAATCATAGGTGCACGAAGGGGAAGCTCTTTCGCACGGTTAATTACTTTTTCTGCTTGTTGCTCTGCTACTGCACTTTGATGATAAATATCACCCAATTTATTACGCGCTTCACCTTCGACAATTATAAACTGCCACGGGGCAATGCAACCATGATCGGGAACGCGTAATGCTGCTTGCTTTATTATGTCGAGCTGCTCAGGCGTAGGGCCCGGCTCTGTTAATTTAGAGTCTGATTGGCGGGTAAGTAAAAGCTCGATAGCGTCCATAACGATTCCTCGAAAGTCAAAATACTAGAGTAACATTTAAAACCTTAATAAATAAATACTGGGAGCCTAAAACGTAAAATGACCGCACAAAATGAATTTATGCGGCCTTTCTTAAAGTAGGTTTAGCGCTATTGATTTAAAATATTTCGCTTTAACCAGAAGTCGATGCTAACAAAGCGCCCTCCTCCCATAAAAAATAAGCTAAGGAGCATCGCAAAGTATATTGCAGAAAACTCTATACCATTATTTAAAATAGATGGTTTGCCTTTTTCGTAGAGATAATCAGGAAAGCCGTGATCTTCAACTAAGCCACGGATTTTTCCTATACGGTCTTGTACTTCTAATGAATTTTCGAGGCTTTCTTTAGCACCGGGAATTGATAACCAGTCGAGTACTTGCGCAGCACTTGTTTCTGGATTAGTTGGTGCTATTGCAAACCAACCATTATGCCAATGCACTGAGGTTGCAGCGACGACCATTGTGAACATAAGTGGGATACTGACCAAGCGAGTTAAAAGGCCAAATAATAAAAACCAACCACCTAAAAACTCACTCCAACCAGCTAAAAAGGCCAGTAAGTCTGGAAACGGTAATCCTAAACCCCATTCACTATTACCAAACCACTGAACCACATCAGGCGATGCTAGAAAATTATCAAAAAAGCCTTCTGTTTCAACGCTTATAGAGAGTTTATTATAACCCGCTATAATCATTACTGGGGCTAAAATCAGGCGAAATAGTAAAGCGGGTAAACCATCTAAAAATGATAATTTACTCAATGCTATATTATAAATATTGATTAGTTTATTCATGCGTATCCTGTGTGTTCAATGTTTATTAAGTTATAGACTATAAACAACAAAGACCGCATGAATTGATAAACTAATTCAATTTACTTACAAATGTTAAATACTTCTTGCTACTTGTAGGGCTTCAAAAATAGCGCGTTTTGCATCAATAGCTGCTGCTAATTTAGCGCCACCAATTACATGTACTTGTGCATTTTCGCTCTGATTTTTTAGCACTTCATTATTAGAAACCTGACCAATACAGGCAATAACCGTGTCTACTGGCAGTACTTTAGTTTCACCAGCAACATTAATAGTTAGCCCATTTTTATCAAAGCTTTGGTATTGGCAATCAGCGATTTGTTTAACGCCATGCTGCTTAGCAACTTGACGATGTATCCAACCGGTTGTTTTACCAAGCTCACTACCAAAACGCCCCGCACTGCGTTTTAACATATATAATTGACGTTCATCTTTATGCGGTTGAGGTTCACACTCAATGCCCCATTGCGATTTAAACTCGCTAATAGTTTGCGATTTATGCTCACTTAAAAACGCAACCATATCAAAACCTATACCACCGGCCCCTAAAATAGCGATTGATTTACCCAGCTCTACTTCGCCGCGTATAACTTCGTCATAAGCAAACACACGCTTATCATCGCTACACTTAATTGATGCTTCACGGGGGCGAACGCCAGTTGCAAATACGATATCGTCATAGTTTTTAAGCATTGAATCGTCATAAGCTTTACCAAGCTCTACAGTTACTTTTAACCGCTCAAGTTCATTAGTAAAGTAAGTAAGGGTATGATTAAAGTCTTCTTTGCCCGGTATTTGCATGGCTAAATTAAACTGACCACCCATTTGCGATTTTTGATCGATTAACGTGACCTTATGCCCTTTTTGAGCCAAGTAACAACTTGCCGATAAACCCGCAGGACCCGCACCAACTACTAATACATTTTTAGCTTTGGTTGCTTGTTCTAACGGGTAATCTAGCTCAAATGCGGCTTGTGGATTAACTAAACACGTAGCACGTTTATTTTTAAATACATGGTCTAAACAACCTTGGTTACAGCCAATACAAATATTAATTTGCTTAGACTGATCATTCGCGTATTTATTAAAAAATTCAGGATCGGCAAGTAATGGCCTTGCCATTGAAATTAAGTCGGCCTCGCCTGCATTTAAAATATCGTTCGCAATTTCTGGCGTGTTAATACGGTTAACAGCAATAACTGGCACGCTCACCACGTCTTTTAAACGTTTTGATGCTTCTTTAAATGCACCTGGCGGCACCATACTCGCAATAGTCGGTACACGCGCTTCGTGCCAACCAATACCTGTGTTAAATATATCAACACCCGCTTTTTCAAGCTCGGTAGCTTGTATGACAACTTCCTCTGGTGTTGAACCGTTTGGGATTAAATCAATAACCGACAATCTAAAAATGATTAAGAATTGCTCCGATACTTTTGCTCTTACAGCTTTAACTATTTCAAGCGCAAGTCGCATTCTGTTTTCTAGGCTGCCACCAAACTCATCTTCACGTTTATTGGTGTGTGGCGCCATAAACTCATTAATCAAATACCCTTCAGAACCCATCACTTCTACGCCATCGTATCCGGCTTTTTCTGCCATATAGGCAGAATGCGCAAAGTCTTTAATTGTTTTTTTAATTGAGCTAAGTGACATCGCTTTAGGTTTATAAGGATTAATAGGTGCTTTTATTGCACTTGGTGCTTGGTTAAATGGGTGGTATGCATAGCGACCTGCATGTAATAGTTGCAAACAAATTTTTCCGCCGTGCTTATGCACCGCATCTGTGT
Source organism: Pseudoalteromonas sp. SWN29 (assembly GCF_015864465.1). Classification (NCBI taxonomy): domain Bacteria; kingdom Pseudomonadati; phylum Pseudomonadota; class Gammaproteobacteria; order Alteromonadales; family Pseudoalteromonadaceae; genus Pseudoalteromonas; species Pseudoalteromonas sp. SWN29. Next base: position 80,971 of record NZ_JADYXE010000002.1, on the reverse strand, counting down.
ACGCGCGATGTTTAAATACATCGTAATAACTATTAAATGAAGATGAAATGGGTGTTAACTTACCACGTAAATTTGGGCTGTATCCGCCCGTAATTAACATAGCAGTGCCACCTTTAGCACGCGCTTCATAAAAAGCACGCAAGCGCTTTCGGTTATGCCAGCCTTCTTCAAGGCCCGTATGCATTGAGCCCATGACTAAGCGGTTACGTAATTGTGTGTGTTTTAATTGTAATTGTTGTTCTAACATCCTGTGCCCCGTTAACTGGTCTAACCTGTATACATTAGCTAATTCTGCTTTAATGGCAAGCAATAAGCAATATGTGCCTTCATTTAATTAAAAATAGCAGTAAAAACATGTGCTAATACCATCTCATAAACACTTCGTTACGATTTAGCAGTTAAATTTATTTTTATTCTAGGCTAAGATGGAACTAATGTATTAACTGTACCAAATTAAGGAGCTATTTTGATAGCAAAGGTATTTAAGGGTATTTGGGCTGGAATCAACTTTTCACGCCGTTTAATACTCAACATTCTGTTTTTATTACTGGTCATCGTTTTTTTCGTTTCGCTTTCAAGTGACGACGATAAAATAATTGTAGAAAATGGCTCTGTGCTTAGGCTTAACCTTAATGGCCCTATTGTTGAGGAAAAAACTTACATAGATCCAGTCGAAGCTGCAATTAGCGATGCTACTTCTGGTTCTGAAGCGCCAAGCGAAATTTTACTCGACGATATTGTCGAAGTAATAAACGAAGCAACTAAAGACGACCGTATTACGGTGATGCTGCTTGATTTACAAGAAATGCCTAAAGCGCATTTAAATAAGCTCAAGCAAATTACTAATGCTATTGATTCATTCAAACAAGCAGGTAAAAAAGTAATTGCATCGGGTTATTACTATACTCAAGCACAATATTATATTGCATCACATGCTGATGAAATTGCTATGCACCCATACGGAAGCGTAAGTATTGAAGGTTATGGCATGTACCCACTTTACTTTAAAGATGCCCTTGAAAAGCTTGAAGTAACGCAGCACATTTTCCGTGTTGGTACATTTAAGTCAGCGGTAGAACCTTTTATTCGTAACGACATGTCTGATGCAGCTAAAGAAGCTAACCGCGTTTGGTTAGGTGCTCTTTGGAGTGAATACAAACAAGATGTTGCCGCTGTTCGCCCATTTGATGAGTCAAACTTTGACGAAACAATGGACGTATATCTTGAGAAAATGAAAGCTGCCGATGGCGATGCAGGTAAATATGCACTTGATCACCAGTGGGTTGACTCATTAAAAACTAATCAACAAGTTCGCAAACAGTTAATTGATTTAGTTGGCGCACAAGAAGACGGTAAAACGTTTAAGCAAGTTTCATTTCGTGAATACTTAAGCTTGGTTAAACCTCCTATTGAATTTGATAATCCTATTACTGAAAAAGTAGCTGTTGTTGTTGCTAAAGGTACGATTGTTGATGGTGAGCGTAAAGCCGGCGAAATTGGTGGCGACTCTACTGCAGCCCTTCTTCGTAAAGCGCGCCTTGATGACAAAGTTAAAGCGGTTGTACTACGCATTGATTCAGGTGGCGGTAGTATGTTTGCCTCTGAAGTTATTCGTGCAGAAGTATTAGCACTTAAAGCTGCTGGTAAGCCCGTTATTGCATCTATGAGCTCTGTGGCTGCATCGGGTGGTTATTGGATTGCTTCTGCTGCAAACGAAATTTGGGCAGCACCGAGTACTATTACAGGTTCGATTGGGGTGTTTGGTACGTTCATGACATTTGAAAAGACTTTATCTAAAATTGGTGTTTATTCAGATGGCGTTGCAACAACCGAAATGGCTGGTTTTTCTATCACTCGCCCACTTAACGAAAAAATGGGTGAAGTAATTCAAATGAGTGTTGAAGAAGCATACGGTCGCTTTTTAAATGTTGTCGCTGATGCGCGAAATATGACACCTGAGCAAGTTGATAAAATTGCCCAAGGTCGTGTTTGGATAGCATCTCAAGCGCAAGAACTTGGTTTAGTTGATAAGTTAGGCGACAAACAAGATGCAATTGAAGCCGCTGCGGCACTTGCTAAACTAAATCATTATGAAGTTAAAACTATTAAACAAGATTTAAGCCCGCAAGAAAAAATGATTCAAGGCATTTTTGGTAACGCGTCTATTAAATCTATGCTTGGTTTGCAAACACAAAAAACATCAGTGTTAGCAACGCAAGCTAACTTGCAAAGCGTTATTAACCAATTAAGCACTGAAGTTGAAAACCTTAAAGATTACAACGATCCACAAGGTGTATATGCTCGCTGTTTAGTGTGTAACGTTGCACAATAAAAGTGCATCTACTACTCTAAGTAGCTGTATTTAAAGTTACTTAACGTTATACTAAGCCCAGTTTTTTTACTGGGCTTTTTTTATGAAACGTAAACGCATTTATATCGCTTATACTGGCGGTACTATAGGGATGAAAAAATCGAGCCGAGGCTATATTCCGGCTGAAGGTTTTTTAACAGAAACAGTGGTTAATAACGCAGAGTTTAACCGTGATGAAATGCCTTTATTTGATATTCACGAATATTGCCCGCTTATTGATTCATCAGATATGTCTCCTGAGCATTGGCAACTTATTGCTGATGACATTAAAAGCAAATATCAAGACTATGACGGCTTTGTAGTCCTCCATGGTACCGATACCATGGCCTATACAGCCTCAGCACTATCGTTTATGTTCGAAAATTTAACTAAACCTGTGATTGTAACAGGCTCGCAAATACCACTATCTCAATTGCGATCTGACGGGCAAGTTAACTTACTCAATGCCATGTATTTAGCAGCCAACTACCCTATTGCTGAAGTAAGCTTATTTTTTAATAACCAGCTATTTAGAGGTAATAGAGCAACTAAAGCACATGCTGATGGTTTTAATGCATTCGCCTCACCCAATCTCGATCCTTTAGCGCTATCAGGTATTAGCATTGAGCTTATTAAAGGCCAGCTTAGCCCTTATGTTGAAAACGAACTTCAAGTAACCCCTATTACACCTCAACCTATTGGTGTACTTTATTTATACCCTGGTATTAGTCAAGAAGTGGTTAAAAGCTTAGTTAATGGCAGTATTAAGGCGCTTGTGTTACTTAGCTTTGGTGTGGGTAATGCACCACAAGATCCTGATTTTTTATCAATACTTGAAGATGCAAGCAAGCGCGGTGTCGTCATTGTTAATTTAACCCAGTGCTTAAAAGGCCATGTAAACATGGGCGGTTATGCTACAGGTAATGCGCTGTTAAATATTGGTGTAATTAGTGGGTATGATATGACCCTTGAGGCCTGTTTAACTAAATTGCATTATTTATTTAGCCAAAAGCTAGAGGTCGAGACGATTCGTCATTTAATGCAAGACAATTTACGTGGTGAGTTAAGCCGTTAAATCTCGCAAAGCTAAAAATACAAAAGGCACGCTAAATAGCGTGCCTTTATCGTTTTAAACAACTGTTTATTATCTAACTTTAGCGTCAATATCTACTAGGTCAGTTAAATGGCATGTTTCACCACTGTGGGTTTTTACGCCATGCTCACCAAAGTAATCACGCTGGGCTTGTACTAAATGCCCATTACTTGGTGTCGTTAATGTTGCTAAATACGTTTGTGTAGCACCCAATACTGGAAATGCTAACCCCGTCATTATTGCTTGGCCGGTAATTTTTCGTAAAGAGTTAGACTCTTTTTCAAGGGTATCAATAAACTCAACACCTTGTGCAACACTATCAAGGTAGTCAGCACGAATAATACAACCTGCACGCCAAGTTTGAAGCGTTTTAGATAAATCTACTTTCCACTGGTGAGTACGAGATGCACCTTTAATTAGCGCTAAACCTTGGCGATACGCTAGTAAACTTGCAAGTAAGAATGCTTCTTTTAGCTCTTCTAGATCAATTTCAACATTATTAGTTGATTTAGACGCATATGACATTTCTTGTGCAGCTGTTGTATTACACGCATTAGTTAAATGACGAGCTTGTACAGCAGCAACGAGTGATGGCACAGCAATACCAAGCTCTAATGCATTTTGCGCCGTCCAAAGGCCAGTACCTTTAGCGCCTACTTTATTATCAATTAAATCTGCAAGCGGCACATTATTATGATTTTCAAGTGACAATATATGACTAGAAATAGAGAGTAAGTAGCTGTTTAATTGACCTTCTGACCAGTCATTAAATATCTCAGCAACTTCTTTAGGTGAACGGCCTGTGCCGATACGTAGTAATTGATATACTTCTGCAATAAGTTGCATAAGTGCATATTCAATACCGTTGTGAACCATTTTTACAAAGTGTCCACTAGCTGATTGACCAACACGTGCAAAACACGATTCGCCATTAAAGCTTGCTGCAGCTTTTTCGAACCAAGGTTCTATTCGACCCCAACCGCCCTCAGAACCACTTGCCATCATTGCAGGACCGTGGCGAGCACCTTCTGCCCCACCTGAAATGCCCATAGTGGCAAATTCAAATTTATTTTGGTATTTAAGTTTGCGAGTTATACCATCTTTATAATTACTGTTACCGCAATCAACAATGATATCGTTACATTCTACGCCTGCTTCAACTAGTTCATTACAAACAGAATCAACTAATTCGCCAGCAGGAACAAGTAACAAAATAGAACGAGGTGCTTCTAAACGTCTAACCATGTCTCTTAAATCAGAAACAATGTGAAGCCTATCAGCCATGCCTTGAGATTTAGCACAACTTAGTAACTCTTCACCCGCATGTGGGTTTTTGTCATAAGCGACTAGCGTTATCCCTTTTTCAATCAAGTTTAGGGCAAGATTTTTCCCCATAACGCCTAACCCTACTAATGCAACTTGCATTTAGTGTCCTCCTCGGTAACAACTATTTGGGTAGAAAATTCAGTGTATAAATTAAATAATACCGCGTGCATTATACTCATGCAGTCATAAAATGCTAACCATGAGCAAGTAACAACATGCTTTTTTATTACAGATAAATAAGCTATGTAATTATATCAAACATCGATGCTCTCGGGTTGACTAAAAGCAAAGCTAATTGAAATTAAGATCATTGACGCATTCTGACACCGGTGTCATAATGATGACACAATAGTTTTGTATAAAATAGTGGCAAACATTTGAAGTTTGCTCATAACTAAAATATTTTGTTCTAATATAGTTACTTTAAGTCAACAAAATAATCGTCAACATGCTTTCACCAAGCACTCAGGAGAAATTGATGCTAAGACGCACAAAGATAGTCGCTACCCTTGGACCTGCTACCGATAGAGATAACAACCTAGAAAAAATTATTATCGCTGGGGCAAATGTAGTACGTTTAAACTTCTCACATGGTGTTGCCCAAGATCATAAAGACCGTGCACAAGCAGTGCGCGATATCGCAAAAAGATTAGGCAAGCATATTGCTATACTTGCTGACCTTCAAGGTCCTAAAATCCGTGTTTCTACTTTTAAAGAAGGTAAAGTAACACTTGCTGTAGGTGCAAAATTTACCCTTGATGCAAAAATGGAAAAAGGCGAAGGCGACGTAAACTCTGTAGGTATCGACTACAAAGAGTTACCTAACGATGTAACCACTGGCGATTTACTTTTACTAAACGATGGCCTTATCCAACTTAGTGTTGATGAAGTTGCTGGCCATTTAGTACATTGTACTGTAACTGTTGGTGGCGTTTTATCTAACAATAAAGGCATTAACCGTTTAGGTGGTGGCTTAACGGCTCCAGCATTTACTGAAAAAGATAAAGAAGATTTAATAACTGCCGCTGAAATTGACGTAGATTACATTGCCGTATCATTCCCACGTAGTGGCGACGATATGCGCTACGTACGTTCACTTGCTGAAGCTGCTGGTTCAAAAGCACAACTACTTGCAAAAATTGAACGTGCTGAAGCCGTTGAAACACAAGAAGCTGTTGATGACATTATTCTAGCGTCTGACGCAGTAATGGTTGCTCGTGGTGATTTAGGTGTTGAAATTGGTGATGCTGCACTTATGGGCAAGCAAAAACTAATTATTCGTCGTGCTCGTTCATTAAATCGTACTGTAGTAACAGCAACGCAAATGATGGAATCGATGATTGATAACCCTATGCCTACACGTGCAGAAGTTATGGATGTGGCAAATGCTGTTCTTGATGGTACTGATGCTGTAATGCTTTCAGCTGAAACAGCAGCGGGTGATTATCCTGAAGAAACAGTGGCAACTATGGCACGTGTTTGTTTAGGTGCTGAGTCGCAAAAAGAAACACACGTTTCTAAGCATCGTTTAGATAGTCGTTTTTCTAACAACGCTGAATCTATCGCGCTTTCTGCTATGTATGCAGCTAATCACTTAGATTCGGTTAAAGCAATTATCACACTCACTGAATCTGGTAGTACGGCTAAATTAATGTCGCGTATCAGCTCAGGCTTACCAATCTACTCGCTTTCTCGTCATGCAAGTACATTAGGTCAAACTGCACTTTATCGTGGTGTTTACCCGGTGTTTTTTGATTCTACAAAAACTGAAAAAGACGGCATGGTAAAAGCAGCACTTGATACACTTGTAGCTCAAGGCTCATTACAAGCTGGCGATACGGTAATTATTACTCACGGTGACTCAATGGAAACTGTGGGCGCAACTAACACAATGAAAATTGTAACCGTTGCATAATTAATACCAATTCGCTTAATTAAGTGATCTATTTTGAGGATAGAAAAACGTGTTGATAGCTAGGCAAAAAACTCGCTATTTAGTTGTTCTCGGCAATTGCTCCTGCATTGCTCTACCTTCTGCATCCATGCAGTCGTAAATGAGAATTTTTTAACACAGGTAGCGACACGTTTAGCCCCGCAAAATGATTAAGTATTATTGCGGATTGGTATAATTACTAAATATAAAAAATGCGAGCTTAGCTCGCATTTTTGTATCTGTAGTAAAGGCGTTGGTTTTAACTTGCTAGTGCTGCTTTTACTTTATCACGGTAGCTACGGCTTACTTTAAGTTCTTGGCCATTTTCAAGTACTAATAAATACTCACCACTTACCTGCGTAACCAACTTACTAATTTGCTTTGTATTTACTATTGCACTGCGGTGTACGCGTACAAACAACTGAGGGTCGAGCTCTTGTTCTAGCTCTTTCATTGTTTTACGTAAAATATGTGTTTGACCATCTTCACAATGTAAACACATGTAGTCGCCAGCAGCATCAACCCATTGAATAGTAGCAACGGGGACTCTAACTATTTCCCCCTGCTCTTTTACAGCGAGTGACTCTGGGTAACGCCTGTCTGTTAAGGTGTCGCCAGTGGCTAATTTTTTTAGAATTTCTTCGCAATTATTACCAGTGATCCCGGCTACAAAACTCGCTAGTTTTTTCTTATGGGCGTTGTCTTGCTGCGTTTTTAAGTAGGTATGCACTTTTTCTACCGCCTGTTTTAGTCTGTTATCATCAACGGGTTTTAAAATGTAATCTAAAGCATGAATTTCAAACGCTTTAACTGCAAATTGATCAAAAGCAGTTACAAACACAATGGCAGGAAGCACTTTTGTGCTTTCACTAAGCGCTCGGGCAACTTCAAAGCCATTCATGCCTGGCATTTGAATATCTAGAAATACTAAGTCTATTTTCTCGTTTTTACATGTTTCAATAGCATCAGCACCTGAGCTGCATAGTTTGATTACTTCAATATCAGCAAACTCTGCAAGCCTTATATCTAAACCTTTACGTGCTAATGGTTCATCATCAACAATAAGTGTTTTTATTTTTATCATTTCTTCACAGCCTTCTCAAACGGGATTCGCAGATTAACTTTTAATCCACTTGGCGTATTATGTGATAATACAAACGAATAATTATTCTCGTAGAGCGTTTTTAATCTATCTTTTGTGTTTGCTACACCAACGCCCTGTGCATTGACTAACTGACCATCTTTTATGTCTGTACCTGGTCCGTTATCGCCAACTTCTAATAATAATTCGTTAGCAAACACCTGCGCTTTAATATCTATTACACCACCTTCTGTTAGATGAGCAATAGCGTACTTAATTGCGTTTTCAATAATCGGTTGCAAAATTAAGCTTGGCAATAATGCTTGTTTAGCTTCCTCGCTTACTTCAACGTTAACTTTTAGTCGTTCGTCAAAACGTACACGTTCAATTTCAAGGTACAACATAAGTGCATGCAGCTCTTGCTCCAACGGTACTTTTTTAATTGGATCGGTATTGAGTGTATAACGTAAAAAATCACTAAGCTTCGACACCATTAAATTAGCATCTTTGTTTTCTTTTACCAAAATTAATGTGGAAATAGCATTAAGTGTATTAAATAGAAAATGAGGATTAAGCTGGTATCTCAACATTTTTAATTGTGCTTCGTGTGCCATGGTTGTCGCTTTAAGCGCTTTTTGGCGTTCACCTTGTAACAATTGATAATACTTAACACCAAAATATAATCCGCTCCAACACAGTATAATATAAACTGAATCTAAGCCTTGTTGCAGGTAATAAAACCACTCCTCTGGCCTATAGCCATGGCGATATATTTCCCACAAATTAAATTTTTGAACAATAGCCCATAAAGTACCTGTTATATAAGAGGCACCAAATACTACAATTATTAATACCCAGGGCGAAGCATTCCAAATTTTACGGTAGATATACCTAAGTGGCACTGTCATTAAGCAACCGGCGTAAGCATTGAGTAAAATAACAAATACGTATATATCACGCATTTCAAATACTTTGGAGCCGATGTAATTTACTAGCGCGTAACCAATCCAGCCTGCAATTTGCAAAAGCCAAAAAAAGCGTTGTCTGTTATCGACTAAAGATTGCCAGTTCAAAATAGATATTTACTCCGTATAGTTAAAGACTAATTTTATAAAATAGGCGTTTGTTATTCTTTATTATTTTTACCTATGTAGGGATGATTTTTATAAAATTAGGTAGTCTTATTATATAGATTTATGAGTTTGCATAGCACTACAGCCTACCTTGCTTTTTAAGAGTCTTACCGCAAACAGATAGTCGAAGCACTAAAAAAGCGAAAGGTTAATTCACCTTTCGCTTTTTATACACAAACAGCTTGGTGTAAATTAAGCTAGTTTGTCAGAAGCCACTTTATAAGTAGGATCTTCAATTACATTTACTTCAACTAAATCGCGTGCTTTGTGTAGTAACTGCGTACAGTCTTTACTCAAATGACGTAAGTGAAGTTGCTTACCCGCTTTAGTGTACTTATCAGCGAGTGTATCTATCGCTTCTATTGCACTGTGATCTGATACACGGCTATGTTTAAACTCAACAATGACATTTTTAGGGTCGTTTTTAACATCAAACAACTCTGCAAAGTTTTTAACTGAACCAAAGAAAAGTGGACCATGTAGCTCATATACTTTAGCGCCGTCTTCATCAATGTAGTTCGTTGTGTATATGTGTTTAGCATGCTGCCAAGCAAATACCAGCGCAGATACAATAACACCTACACACACTGCAATCGCTAAATCAGTAACAACCGTCACACCCGATACAAGTACTATTACGAAGGCGTCAGATAGAGGAACACGCTTCATCATTTTAAAGCTAGCCCATTCAAACGTACCTAATACAACCATAAACATAACACCAACAAGTGCAGCTAGTGGGATCATCTCAATTAAGCTTGAAGCGAATATGATGAACGCAAGCAACATCAATGCAGCACTTATACCCGATAAGCGAGAGCGACCACCTGAGTTAATGTTGATCATTGATTGACCAATCATTGCACAACCACCCATAGCACCAAACATACCACAAGTAATATTTGCAGCGCCTTGGCCTATACACTCTTTATTACTATGACCGCGAGTTTCTGTAATCTCGTCAATTAAGCTAAGCGTTAATAATGATTCAATTAAACCAATAGCCGCTAAAATAAGTGCATAAGGAAAAATAATTTGTAGCGTTTCGAAAGTAAACGGCACCATAGGAATATGAAACTGAGGTAAACCGCCTGCAATTGTTGCAGCTTCGTCGCCTGTCATTCCTTTTAAGAAATCAACTACAGTATGCGCTTCTAAATCCAAACCAATGACTAAAGCGGTCACTGTAATAATAGCGACTAACGTAGAGGGTACAGCCGTTGTTAGTTTAGGTAAAAACTGAATAATAGCCATGGTTAAAGCCACTAAACCAAGCATAATATATAACGGGTTACCCGTCATCCATTCTTGTCCGCCCATACCATCAGGCACTTTAAATTGTCCTAATTGGGCTAAAAATATAACAATGGCTAAGCCATTTACAAAACCAAGCATTACCGGATGAGGAACCATACGGATAAACTTACCGAGTTTAAATACACCCGCGAGTATCTGCAGTATGCCCATGAGCAATACGGTCGCAAATAGGTACTCAACACCATGATCAAGTACTAAACTTACCATAACAACAGCTAGTGCACCGGTTGCACCTGAAATCATACCAGGGCGGCCACCAAATATAGCCGTAATTAAACCAACGATAAACGCGGCATATAGACCAACTAAAGGTTCTACATTTGCAACAAAGGCAAACGCAACAGCTTCTGGAACTAAGGCAAGCGCCACAGTTAATCCAGATAGAATATCGTTTTTAGCAGAGCTAGGCGCCCTACTGAGTAAGTTAAACATTGAGTTCCTCAAATGGTATTATGGGTAAAAAAAAAGCGCTAAATTCTATCAAAATAGCGCTCAGTTAACAATTGTCATTGTGCGGTAAAGCTAAACTAAAAGGGGTTTAGCTTTACAAAGAAGTGCTTTATAAAGGAAGAGAAGTACTGCGTTTTACACATGTCATTGTTACGTTAGAATGTACTTCCTGTACATATTCTAAGCTTAACAAGTTATCGCGTACAAAGTGCTCATATCCTTCAATGCCTTGTGAAATTATGCGCAGCATAAAGTCCATTGTTCCGGCCATTGTGTAACACTCTGTGACTTGATCGTAACTCATTATAAGTTTTTCAAATTCAGCAAGGTTCTTTTTACCGTGGTTTGATAAACGCACATGTGCGTATACCAGCATATCAAAGCCAAGCTTTTTCTCATCTAAAAGAGCCACTTTGCTTTTTATATAACCATCTTGCTCTAGCTTGGCAATTCGACGCCAGCATGGAGATTGAGACAAGCCTACTTTATCTGCAATTTCTGCGGTTGATAAACTAGCATCTTGTTGTAAAAGTGCCAATATTTGGCGATCTACGTGATTTAGAGACATTTTATTTCTTATTTATCAAATAAACTGGTTAAATTATACAGCCATTTTAAAACACAGTCTGCTTATTTTTAATTTTTATACAGTTAACTAACCTTCAATAAGTTATTTAACCAAACTTACCTCTGACAAAGGGATTTGTTTGTTTTTCAAAACAGACTGTCGTGTCGCTTCCGTGTCCAGCTAAAATTTTAGTGCTATCCGGCAGTGTAAGAATTTGCGTTTTAATTGATTCAATAAGTTGCTCACTATTCCCCTTAGGAAAATCAGTGCGCCCTACTGAACCCTTAAAAATAACATCACCTACAATAACGCACTCGTGCTCTTGTTGATAAAACACAATGTGACCGGGTGTATGCCCCGGGCAGTGTTTCACTACAAAGCTAAGTTTACCTACGCTTACGGTGTCGTTATGGTTTAACCAAATATCTGGATAAAACGGCTCAATAGCTTTAAACCCGAACATTTGTGCTTGCATAGGCAAGTTTTCAAACCAAAAGTACTCATCTTTTTGTGGACCAATAATTTGTACGTTAAATTGATTTCGCAAAATATCTGCCGCACCCACATGATCTAAATGCCCGTGCGTTAACCAAATAGTATTTAGTTTTAATTTATGCTCATTTAGGGCCGCGATTATTTTTTCTGCATCGCCACCAGGATCCACAACTACCGCTTGTTTAGTTTCGCTACACGCAATGATACGGCTATTCTGTGCAAATGCAGTGACGGGTATAGTTATTATTTGCATATTAGATTTCTTTACTTTTTTGATCCGGGATAACCACTTCTTCTTCGAATGACATAAGTATCGGATACTTTAAGTACGCTTGATCATAAAATGGACTTTGCTCATATAACCAATTTAATCTCGCATCTGCGTCATTCGCGAATGATTTATCTTTAAGCTTCTCGTCAAACTTAAGCGCTAACTTTGGATTGTCTTTTAGCATTTGGCGTGCGAATGGAATTAGCGCATAATTTTCCATGTACTCAGTACGCTGAAAAATTGTATTAAATTCTCCCCAAGCAAAGAATGAATCAGGTGCTTCAGGGTGCAACAAATGCACAGCAAGCTCACCTGCTTTTTGTTGGGTATTGACTTGATACCAGCCATCTAAATCGACATTAATAGCAGGCACATAATCAAAAGTTGCTGATACTCTAAAACGTCCTTCAAAAGGTGCTTTATCAAACGTATAGTCTTTTACTTTAGCCACTTTTAAAGGCTGTGTATTCGCCCCTTCAAGTTTATTAATAGACACACCGTGTAGCTTTAACTTTTCAACAATATTGCCATATACAGGCGGGATAAAAAACGCTTTAGGGACCTCAACTGTGTGCTGTACATCTTTTTGCCAATAAATAGGTAAGTCGGTATAGGTGCGTGCTTTACCTAAATACTTAACTTCATTTTGGCCAGAAAGTGCATTCATGCTTGTTGAGTACTCAATGCCTTTAAACTGTGCAATTGTATCAGCTTGCTTTGCATAACCACGTTTTACTATTAACTGTTTAGGAACAAACGCTTGTTCTTTTTTTACCGCATTAGCTAATTCATGGCTGTGCTTTGATAGCGCATTAATGGCGCCATCTAAAAAGACGTAAGTCCCTAATACACGTTGCTTGTAAGGTTTTAATGAGTGGTTTTCTACTAAAATTGTAGGTAATGATTTTAAATCGCCCCAACCATTTGAAAAACGTGGTGTAGCAACCCACCCCGCTAACCCTTTTTTAAAGTCGCGCTTGTCCATAACAAAAACAAGTGGCCCTGGGGTGTGGCCTTGTTCAGCCAGTGTATCGTCAATCAGAGGTTTAAAAAACTGGTTTAAAGCGTCAGATACCGCAGGCGATTCGCTTGAAAATACCGGATTGTAGCCATAGGTCACATCGTATTGGTAATCTGCCCCATCGGTAACATGTACATCAATGTATAAATTTGGGCTGTAGTCGTTAATAACCTTTAAAACACTTCTGACTTCTGGCGTATCAAGTTTAGTAAAATCGCGATTTAAATTAAGGTTGTTTGCATTTGTTCTAAAGCCCATTTTAGCAGGGCCTCGTTGGTTTATACGATTAAATACACTGCTACGTTCGTGCCCATCTACATTTAAAATAGGAATAAATAATATGTTTACCTTTTTTAAAATATCACGACGCTTACCCGTCGCTATGTCTCTAAGTAGCATAAACATGGCATCTTTACCGTCTATTTCACCAGAATGAATACCTGCCTGAATAAAAATAGTCGGCTTTGTACTATTAGCCATTTGTCTTGCTTCAAAAAAGCCTTGCTCACTGGCAATTAGCATTTTTATTGCACGCTTGCTATTACTATAGCCAATGATTTGAGATTGAAACTGAGTCGGATTTGCAGCAACTAACCTATCTACAAATGCCATTGTATTTGCATAATTTGGTGACGCTTCACCTGAAGATAATTCAAAGTCGGTAGTTAACGGACCTTCTTTTTGTAAAAGCTCTACACTTTTTCCCTGCCACTCTATGAGTGGAGGTAAGTGCGCGTCATACGCCACACTTGCAGATAAAACTAGTAAACTTGCAAACATAAAATTCTCTAACAAACGCCTCAATTATATAAATTATATCAACTAAATTTTTTATAATGAGGAAACTGCGGTGATTCAACAAAAAAATACAGCCAATTACATGTCACTCATTCACCCATGTCTTTTAAGGCTTTATAACACGATTAAGTACAGTAATTCATTACATTACTATTTATAAACCCAATTTAAAAAACACATAAAACAACTCCGCTAAATTATTAAAACAAAAGTGTAAGTTACTAAATTACAGGCACAAAAAAAGGAGCCATAGGCTCCTTTTTTAATACTTATATGAAAAAGCTTAAGCGGCTAGGCCTTCTTTTGCTTTTTCTACAAGCGCTGCGAATGCAACTTGGTCATAAACAGCGATATCTGCAAGGATCTTACGATCGATTTCTACAGATGTCTTTTTAAGACCATTGATAAAACGGCTGTAAGACAGACCATTTTGACGTGAAGCAGCATTGATACGTGCAATCCATAATTGACGGAAAGTACGTTTCTTCGCACGACGGTCACGGTAAGCGTATTGACCCGCTTTAGTAACAGCCTGGAAAGCTACGCGGTAAACACGTGAACGTGCTCCGTAGTAACCTTTTGCTTGTTTTAAAACTTTTTTGTGACGTGCACGTGCGACAACGCCGCGTTTAACTCTTGCCATTTCTAAAAACCCCTATTAAGCGAACGGTAACATACGTGAAACTAGACCATGGTCATTTTTATGAACCATCATCTTAGGACGTAGGTGTAACTTACGCTTAGAAGTTTTCTTAGTCAGAATATGACGAAGATGCGCTTGTTTACGCTTGAAACCGCCAGAAGCAGTCTTTTTGAAACGCTTAGCAGCGCCACTGTGACTTTTTAGCTTATAAGCCATTGCAATAACTCCAAATTGTATTGCTTTTAAATTAGTAAGCAGGCGTGAGATATATTTCTATAGCTCCACTTTTAGGCCTAACTTACTGCCATGTTCCGGTGAAGACCCAGCATAAATGCCGCAATCTTACTTTAAAACCGGTTAACTCAGGTGAATATTCGCATATTACTTGCAGACCTGAGCTAATTTCGGTGCGTATTATCGCTTAAAAATTATTTTTTAGCAACAGGCGCCATCATCATAACCATTTGGCGACCTTCAACACGATTTGGGAAAGACTCGACTACTGCAAGTTCTTCTAAATCGGCTTTGATACGGTTTAATAATTCTATACCAATTTCTTGGTGAGCCATTTCACGACCACGGAAGCGGATAGTAATCTTAGCTTTATCGCCAGCTTCTAAGAACTTACGTAAGTTGCGAAGCTTAACCTGATAATCACCTTCATCCGTACCAGGACGGAATTTGATTTCTTTTATCTGGATTTGCTTTTGCTTCTTCTTCTGTTCTTTTAGTTCTTTGCTTTTTTCAAAGATGAACTTACCGTAATCCATGATTCTACAAACAGGCGGCTCAGCGTTTGGACTGATCTCAACAAGATCAACACCCGCTGCATCGGCCATAGTTTGCGCGTCTTGTAATGACTGAATTCCAGCTTGTTCGCCTTCAATGTCAATTAAACGAACTTCTTGCGCTGTAATTTCTTCGTTAATACGATTTTTTTGAGCTGTTTGTTGCCCTTTCTTGCCGCCTCTAATAGTACGTTCCTCCAAGAATATCAATAATATAAGCGTGTAATTGGCTGTTTGTTAATGCCTTACACGCTCGATTTTTACTGTCGATTTTTAATTTCTTCGCTAATTTTAGCTACAAAATCATCGACATTAAATTTGCCTAGGTCTTCACCTGTGCGAGTACGCACTGCTACTTCTTGTTGTTCGACTTCTTTATCGCCAACAACAAGCAAGTATGGAATACGCTTAAGTGTATGCTCACGGATTTTAAAGCCAATCTTCTCATTTCTCAAGTCAGCAGCGGCTCTAATTCCAAGTTTATTTAATTTTTGTACAACTTCTTTAACATAAGGAGCCTGTTTATCGGTAATATTCATGATTACCGCTTGCTTTGGCGCAAGCCACGTCGGGAATAAACCAGCGTACTCTTCTGTTAAAATACCAATAAAGCGTTCAATAGAACCTAAAATGGCACGATGTATCATTACAGGTGTACGACGTTCGTTATTTTCTGCTACATAAGTAGCGCCTAAACGACCCGGTAATGCAAAGTCTAATTGCACTGTACCACACTGCCACGCTCTGTCTAAACAATCGTACAAAGTAAATTCAATTTTCGGACCGTAAAAAGCACCTTCGCCTGGAAGATAATCAAATTCAATATCGTTTAGCTTAAGTGCTTCGGCTAAAGCAAGCTCTGCTTTATCCCACATATGGTCTTCACCAATGCGTTGTTCTGGGCGAGTTGAAAGCTTAACTACAATCTTCTCAAACCCGAATGTCTCATATGTATCATAAACCATCTTAATACACGCTGAAACTTCGTCCATTATCTGCTCTTCGGTACAGAAAATATGAGCGTCATCTTGTGTGAAGCCACGTACACGCATTAAGCCGTGTAATGCGCCTGATGGCTCATTACGGTGACAACAACCAAATTCAGCCATACGAAGTGGTAAATCACGGTACGATTTTAAACCTTGGTTAAAGATTTGCACGTGACCTGGGCAGTTCATTGGTTTGATTGCGTATTCACGCTTTTCAGACTCAGTGGTAAACATTGCTTCTGAATACTTTTCCCAGTGACCTGATTTTTCCCAAAGTGAACGGTCCATCATCATTGGACCTTTTACTTCTTCGTACTCATATTCACGTAATTTTTCACGTACAAATTCTTCAAGCTCGCGGTAAATGCTCCAACCATCGTTGTGCCAAAATACCATGCCTGGCGCTTCTTCTTGCCAATGCCATAAATCAAGCGCTTTACCAATACGACGGTGATCGCGTTTTTCAGCTTCTTCAAGGCGTTTTAAATACGCTTTAAGTTGCTTTTTATCGCCCCACGCTGTGCCGTAAATACGTTGTAGCATTTTGTTGTCTGAATCACCACGCCAATATGCACCTGCCACTTTCATTATTTTGAAGTTTTGGCAAAATTTCATGTTAGGAACGTGAGGCCCACGACACATGTCTACATATTCTTCGTGATGATATAACCCTGGACGGTCATCTTTAGCAATGTTTTCGTCCAATATTTCTATTTTGTATGTTTCGCCACGCGCTTCAAATGTATCGCGTGCTTCTTGCCAGCTTACTGTTTTTTTCACTACGTCGTAGTTTGTTTTAGCTAGTTGCAACATACGCTTTTCAATTGCTTCAAGATCATCTTGTGATAATGAATGTTCCATATCGATATCGTAGTAAAAACCGTTATCAATAGTAGGACCAATTGCCATTTTTGCGTCTGGGAAAAGTTGCTTAACTGCATGACCAATTAAGTGAGCACAAGAGTGACGAATAATTTCAAGGCCGTCATCGTCTTTTGCGGTGATGATCTCAAGGCGAGAATCTTCACAAATTTTATCACATGCATCAACACGGTCGCCATTAACACGACCGGCAATGGTCGCTTTAGCTAAACCAGGACCAATATCGTTTGCAACATCAAGCGTGCTTACAGGGTTTTCAAAACTACGTTGACTTCCGTCTGGAAGAGTAATAACTGGCATTATAAATCCTTACTACAGTGGTGACACCTACAATGTATCACGTGTATTTTTATTAAATTAAATGAGAATGGCTCGACAACGCTTTTACGAATAAGCATTGACTAATTAATGTAGATGACGAGTCTATTCAACTACAAGCATATATTGTCGCGTGCTGTGCATTTAATTACAAGTTTAAAGGGGTGAAATCCACCCATTTTGAGCACAAAATGTAGCTTTTAGTGCAAAAAAAATCATTTAATTAAAATATAAAAGCATCAACGCGCTAATTAAGCACCTACAACTATACCTGTACTCGCATTTTAATGTACGTTGCGTATAATACTGCGTAATTAAGTTATTTTAGAGAATAGACATGAGAACATGTGGTGTAGAAATTACCGGTAGTGATGTACTACTTTGTATTTTAAGTAAAGATAATGACGTATTTGATATTCGCGATGTGCGCCAAACACGCTTTACCTTAGGTAACGGTAACGACACTGAAGTAATGCGTAAATTTCAATTTGATTTTGCAAAACTAATGCAAGACTACCAAATTGATTCTGTTGCAATTCGTGAGCGTCAGCCAAAAGGTAAATTTGCTGGCAGCGCAAAAGGATTCAAAATGGAAACTGCAATTCAATTAATCGACAATTTAGATGTACGTTTATTTACCACGACCGAAATTAAAGAACAGGTTAAGCGTAATCCTATTCCTATTGATTTTGAAGAAACGGGTCTTAAAAAGTACCAAGAAAATGCATTTGTAAATGCCTACGTTTATATAATGAAAAAAACATACCGCAGCGACGAAATGTAAACTCATTGCTCGTTTAAAAACGCGTACTTACTTTGTAAGACGCGTTTTTTTGTGTCTAAAAAACATGATTAGATTTTATAAAGGTACTAAGACATTAGTCTAACCACCCTTCTCTTTGTCGACAATATGTGTTTATTTTAACTTTGTAGTTTACATAACTCACACACATTTTCATGGAGAGAGCAATGCACACACACACTATTGCGGTAAAAGAAGTAGAACAAATAAATCACTTACCGTTATCGCAAAGCTATTTTAAAGGCATACAAAGCACACCTTTAACAAATTCAACCATTGGCGAGTACCTTGACCTTATTGTCGACAAAAACCCAGAGGCTTTAGCCGTTGTCGTTCATCATCAAGATATTCGTTTAACATATAAAGAGTTTCAAAAAGAAGTTAATCAACTTGCTATGGGCTTACTGGCCCTTGGTGTAAAACCAGGAGAGCGCGTTGGTATTTGGTCTCCCAATAATATTGAATGGTGCTTAACCCAGTTTGCAACAGCTAAAATTGGCGCAATAATGGTGTGTATTAACCCTGCATATCGCCCTAACGAATTACAATACGCCTTAAATAGTGTTGAATGTTCAACCTTAATCACAGCATCAAACTTCAAAGGCAGTGATTATTTAGAAATGCTTAATAGTTTGGCTCCAGAACTTGCAAGTTGCGATAAAAACAAACTTAATTTAAAAGCACTGCCCACTCTTAAAAATATAATTCGTATCGGTGATGAAGAATCTCCTGGTATGCATGCGTTTAATGATGTTATTAACTTGCCAACATCGGCACATGAGCTTGAACTAAAAGCAATAGGTGCAAACTTAAATGCAGAGCAAGATATCAATATCCAATTTACATCGGGTACAACAGGCAACCCAAAAGGCGCAACGCTTACACATAAAAACATTTTAAATAATGCGTTATTTGTTGCTGAGTCTATGCACTTTACAAGCGATGACAAATTATGCATTCCGATCCCGTTGTATCATTGCTTTGCTATGGTACTAGGTAGCTTATTATGTGTTAGCAAAGGTGCTGCAGCCATTTACCCAGGTGATTCGTTCGATGCAAAAACTACCCTTGATGTAGTGCAACAAGAAGGCTGTACAGCGCTGCATGGTGTACCCACTATGTTTATTAGTGAGCTTGAACTAAGTAACTTTAACGATTACGACCTAAGTACTTTGCGCACGGGTGTAATGGCCGGTTCAACATGCCCTGAGCAAGTAATGCGAAAAGTGCAAACACAAATGAACATGCATCAAGTGCTCATTGCTTACGGGCAAACTGAGTGCAGCCCCATAAACAACATTACCGAAACAGATTCATCAATAGAACGCCAAGTAACGACTGTTGGCCGTGCGCTTGCGCATACCGAGGTTAAAATTATTGACGAATTGGGTAACATTCAACAAATTGGTCAACCTGGAGAGGTGTGTAGTAAAGGTGCAGGTATAATGCGCTGCTATTGGAATGACGAATCGAAAACAAAAGCCACAATAGATGACAGCGGTTGGCTACACTCTGGCGATTTAGGTGTAATGGATACAGAAGGGTTTGTCACCATAGTCGGCCGTATCAAGGATATGATTATTCGCGGCGGCGAAAACATTTACCCTCGCGAAATAGAAGAAGTACTTTACACCTACCCGGGCATTCAAGATGCTGCCATATTTGGTATAACAGATGAAAAGTATGGCGAGGAAGTGTGCGCTTGGATCCAACCAAAAGAAGATGCAGTGCTTGATGAGCAAGCAATTCGTGAGTTTTTAAAAGACAAACTAGCCTACTTTAAAATGCCACGACATATCCGCTTTGTAGAAAACTACCCAATGACAGTAACAGGTAAACTGCAAAAATTTAAAATGCGAGAGCAAATGCAAGAAGAGCTAAGCGACAAAGCCTTCTCCTAATTTTTCTCTACAAAAAATCTGAACTCTGAATAATCAATCTACCTCAGCAACGATTAAAAAGCACAGTCAATTGGCTGTGCTTTTTGTGTGCTGGATTTATTATAAATCTAACATTCTCTTTTTTAAACGTTCTAAATCAATCGCACTTGAGCGTACTGTTAATTTAATATGGCTATATTCATACTCTTCTTTAACCACACTCATACTTGATCGAATTTCGCCTACTATACCTTTCGCGGTGTACGGTATAATAACGTCTTCTTCAATCATGTCCTCTTGAGCAATATCAACAATATATTTATGCAGTTTACTAATGTCGTCAGGGTTACGAGTAGAGGTCATCATCGCATCAGGAAACTCTTCCATCAGCGATTGCTGTTGCTCAGTACTTAATTGGTCTGATTTATTCAGCACTAATAATTTTTTGCTGCCTTCAACACCGACCTCTGCCAGTACTTTATGTACTACTTCAAGTTGTGAGCGAAAAGAAGGGTCTGACGCATCAACAACATACAAAAGTAGCGACGCATCATGTGCTTCAGCGAGCGTTGAGTGAAACGAAGCAACCAAATCGTGAGGTAATTTTTTAATAAAACCAACAGTATCTGATACGAGTATACGAGGCTGTGTAATGGGATATAACGCACGAACTGTAGTATCTAGCGTAGCAAAAAGCTTATTTTCGCCTTCTACATCACTGCCTGTAATAGCACGCATCATTGATGACTTACCCGCATTGGTATAACCAATTAAAGCCACTGAAAATAGCTCAGAGCGCTGCGTTCGTCTGTCCATCATTACATCTTGAACACTAACAAGTTCGCGCTTTAATTCTGCTAGCTGGTCACGTACCTTACGGCGATTTAGCTCAAGTGTGGTTTCACCCGCACCTTTACCCATTTGGCGTTCTTTATCACCGGTTGATGTTTCACGAAGTCGAGGCGCTACATAATTAAGACGAGCAATTTCAACTTGTAATTTTGCTGTTTTAGTTCGCGCATGGCGGCTAAATATTTCAATAATTATGCCGGTACGGTCAAATACCTCCACACCTAACTGGTTCTCAACATTACGTAGTTGAGAAGGCGTTAAATCGCAGTCAAAAACCACTACATCGGCACAAGCAAAATCTAAATCGTCTGATGGGATTTCTGACGGCATGTCGGATAATGGATCGTCATCAAGAACATTTTCATCCTCTTGCTCTTCTGCAGCAGACCCTTTATTACCAGTAAGGTGCGCTATTTCTGCTAGTTTGCCTGAGCCAAGTACATTAACCTTTTGGGTAGAACTTTGCTTTTGCGATTGAGTACCTACTACTTTAAACCCTAAAGTAGTCACCAAGCGCGCAAGTTCTGCAAGCGACTCTGTAGCTTCGTCACCTTTAAACTGTGGTGTGCTAATAGAAATAAGTAAGGCGTTTGGAAGTGATGCTTTTGCAGTTGTTTGCATAAATTTTTGTGTTAATGCACTAAGGTGCAAACCTATTTTTCATTCGAAAGTAAGTTGATCCTACGCTGTTATAGCTCAGCTTTATAGAGTTATAATTAACTAATCACATTTATAACTAAATCTAGCCACAATTAGGTATAAACTTATGGCTAGATTTGGCATTTAATCGTGTTTTTTATCGAATCTTTCCGAGAAAACCCATTGATCGACGCGAAGCGGCGTCGATGGGTAGTTCACACTACGCCTTGCTCAATCATTGCATCTGCAACGCGCCTAAAGCCTGCAATGTTAGCGCCTAATAAAAGGTTTCCAGGCTCACCAAATTCTGTAGCGGTGTCGTTAGCGGTAACAAATATATTTTTCATAATTTGCTTTAGCTTTTCGTCAACCTCTTCAAAGGTCCAGCTTTGCATACTCGCATTTTGTGCCATTTCTAATTGGCTTGTTGCAACGCCGCCAGCATTTGCGGCTTTACCTGGCCCATACGCAATTTTTGCAGCAATAAAGCTCTCAATAGCCTCTTTTGTAGAGGGCATATTTGCGCCTTCACTTACTAATAAGCAGCCGCCGGTTAATAATGCGTTTGCATCGCCCTGTGTTAATTCATTTTGTGTGGCGCATGGAAAAGCAGCGTCTGCGTTAAATCGCCAAACAGCATGCCCATCTTTAGGGTAGTCATTTACAGCAATATAAATAGCATCGGGGTGAGTTTGTTTGTATGTACTTAAACAATCACGCGATTGCTCTTTTAAACACTTAATAAGGTCTAAATCTATACCCGACTCATGATACACAGTGCCACGAGAGTCGCTGCAACTTACTGGTGTTGCCCCCATTTGATAAAGTTTTTCCATAGCATAAATAGCAACATTACCTGCGCCCGAGACTAAACAGCGCTTACCTTGTAGGCTACCGCCGCGTGCTTGTAGCATGTAGTCAGCAAAATAAACGGCGCCGTAACCCGTTGCTTCTTTGCGTACTAGCGATCCGCCCCATAACAGGCTTTTGCCTGTTAATACGCCTTCATAGCGACCAGTTAAACGTTTATATTGACCAAACATGTAACCTATTTCTCTTGCTCCTACACCTATATCTCCAGCGGGTACATCAGTTGTAGGGCCAATATGGCGATAGAGCTCGCTCATAAATGATTGGCAAAAGCGCATTATTTCAGCGTCAGAACGCCCTTTTGGATCAAAGTTAGCCCCGCCCTTACCACCACCAATTGGTAAACCCGTTAAAGCATTTTTAAATATTTGCTCGAAGCCTAAAAACTTAATGATGCTGGCATTTACACTGGGGTGAAAACGTAAACCACCTTTATAGGGGCCAAGTGCAGAATTAAACTCAATTCTGTAGCCTTTGTTCACCTGAATATTACCTTCGTCATCAACCCAAGGAACTCTAAACATAATTTGACGTTCAGGTTCAATTAAGCGTT
Source organism: Pseudoalteromonas sp. SWN29 (assembly GCF_015864465.1). NCBI lineage: Bacteria > Pseudomonadati > Pseudomonadota > Gammaproteobacteria > Alteromonadales > Pseudoalteromonadaceae > Pseudoalteromonas > Pseudoalteromonas sp. SWN29. The sequence goes on along the minus strand of NZ_JADYXE010000002.1, from coordinate 57,919 downwards.
GAATAATGGCATTTTTTTTGTATTTTTCTGAGTTTTCTAAGATAGGTTCGAGTGATTCAAGTACTTCTTCAACAGCTTGATAAAACTCGCATTGTGCAGGACTACTACTTTTTAATTGTGCGATTGTACTATGGATATAATTCATAATTATTCTTCCGTGTTAATAATAAAAGTATGTATCAGATGTTAAAGTAAACGTGATCAAGTTTATGATTCATGCTTTAAAGTCTTAATTTAATATGATTAACTGCTACCTTAGCATGGAAAGTTAAGATATTTAACGTTCAGTACTTGAATTATTTTTGATTGGAAGTTTGATTTTTATTTATTAAAGATGAATTTAAATTCACAACTGCACGTGAAAATTCATGCAAGGCTAAATTGTAATTTTTTTAAAAGGGAATTTTAGAAGTATTAGGTTAGGTGTGGGTTTGTTTAAAAATATAACAATTAATGGGCTTTATACTGCATTGCGATCGCAAAAAACCCATTAACTAAAAGCTGATTAGTTAAAACCAGTTACTCAGCAGATTCTTCTGGACGGTGCTGCTTTTGAACACCAGTTAAAAACAAGCGTAGTATTTGATCGTTACAAACACGGTAATGTTTGTTGTCTACTTTACGAGAAAATGCGCTTAACTCATGTTTACTTAAATCAAAATCAACAAGTGCCAGTGTTGCAATAACATCTTCTGCTTTCATGTTTAAAGCAATACGCAGCTTCATGAAGATAATATTGTTATTTAGCTTTTTCTCAGGCTCTGGTTGCTCACCTTCGCGTTTGCCACGTTGGGTGTTAATAAACCCATTTAAAAAGCTAGCAAACTCAGTATCACTTATTGGGGTAAAAGCCTCTTCACCTTCTTTAGTTAACCATGCAATTACTTGCTCTTTGGTAACAGTATGCTCTGCTGATGCAAAAACATTGACCATAGCAGTATCAGTTAAGTTAAAAGTGTAGCGAATGCGGCGTAAAATATCGTTATTAGTCAAAGTAAATCCCAAAGTGAGGTATAGCAACCAAGCAGTTATTGCTTAATTTTAAATAAGCACCTAGTTTAACAGGTTTACTAATACCACCCTATTAATTTTTATTTAAGCTTCTTATACCTAATTACCTAGCACCTTGGCAGGATCTACGCGCGTTGCTTGCCATGCAGGATAAATAGTGGCAAGTATCGCAAGCACAAACGTAACAATCACTGTAATACCAATGTCTTCAAGTGCTAATTTACTTGGTAAAAACTCTATAAAATAAACACCTTCAAGCGGGTTAGCACCAAATAATTGGCTTATCCAGGTAAATAGCTCGCTTATGTTAAGCGCCAATACCACTCCAATTAATGTCCCGAGCGCGACACCTACAAATGCTTGCATTAAGCCCTGCATTACAAAGGTGGCTAAAATAGTGCTGTCTTTTGCGCCCATGGTTTTTAAAATAGCAATATTGCCTTGTTTTTCGCGCACTTCCATCACCAAAGACGACACAATATTAAAACTAGCTACCGCAATAATTAAAAACACCACAATATAAACAATAGTACGTACCATTTGAATATCTTGATAAAGGCTGCCTTGCGTTCTAAACCAGCTAGAAATATACACATAGTCATCAATAGTTTGGCCCACTTTTAGCGCTATTTGATGCGCCGAAAATACATCATCAACACTTAATCGTAGCCCTGTTACTTGGGTTTCGTCGTAACCTAATGCTTGCTGCGCTTTATTAAGATGAATAAACGCAGCGGTACTATCAATTGGGCCGCCCATTTCTATGATACCCGCAAGGTTAAGTGTTACGCGTTTAGGTGCTAATAATGACTTACCTTTTTGGCTTATTTGGGGAATAAGCAACGTAATATTATCGCCGACTTTGGCATCTAACTGTTTTACTATTTGCTTGCCTAAAATGACGTCATCAAGGCCTAACTGGCTCACTAATTTACCGCTAGTAAACTGGTTTACTGCCGATACATTACTCTCGAGCGATGGCTCTACACCACGAATTTCAACCGCTTTTAACTGGCTTTTATATTGCGCCATACCATTGACAGCAATAAATGGCGCAGCCCCTGTTACATGCGGTTGTGTTTGTAAGTCCTCAACTTTTTGCGACCAATTTGCAATAGGCCTACTTGGTGCTACATATTCAACCTGCGGCACAACGCTTAGTAAACGGTGTACTAACTGCTGCTCAAAGCCATTAATTACCGACAGCGCCACTATTAAAACCGCGACCCCTAATAAAATACCAATGGTTGACGCTTTAGCGATAAAACTAACAAAGCCGTTTTTTTCGTCTTTATGGCCTGAGTAAGCTCTAAAGCGTTTACTTAAAAATGCACTAAGCAACATGCTGCGACTCTTTAATAGCTAGTTTTCCATCATCTAAATACGCTATTTTACCCAGCTTATCGGCAAGCTCTAAATCGTGTGTAACCACTACAAAACTCGTGTTTAAACTTTGGTTTAGCTCGTTAATTAAATCGTAAATTTTAATCGCATTTTGTTTATCTAAATTACCGGTTGGCTCATCAGCAAGCACAAGCGCAGGTTTAGTAACCAGTGCGCGGGCAATTGCCACGCGTTGGCGTTCTCCACCAGAAAGTGCAGACGGTTTATGCGAGCTGCGATGTGCAAGGCCTACTTTTTCGAGTATATCGAGCGCTTGTACTTTGGCCTCTTTTGCACTTAAACCTTTAATTAATAATGGCATAGCTACGTTTTCTACCGCGCTAAACTCCATTAATAAATGATGAAATTGATAGATAAACCCTAAGTTTTGGTTTCTAAATGCGGCTTGCTCTGTTCGCGAAAGCTTGGCAACTTCTTGGTTTTTGATTTTAGCGCTACCCGAACTTGCGGTATCTAATGTACCAAGTATATGTAAAAGCGTACTTTTACCAGAGCCTGAGCTACCCACAATCGCGAGCATTTCGCCTTGCTGCAAAGCTAAATCAACGCCTTTTAATACTTCAACTTGGTTGTTGCCGTCTTGATAAATTTTACTTAAATTTTCACAACTAATAACTAAATCATTCATAACGTAATACCTCTGCTGGTTTTACTTTTGCGGCTTTACGCGCAGGATATAAGGTAGCTAAAAAGCTCATAGCAATACTGGCAAACGCTATTATTACTAAACTCAAAATATCAAATTTTACCGGAAGCTCTATACCTGCAAGTAAGTTTAAACCTACTAATGCCAGTAACTCATTTATATACAAACTAAATATAACACCTAAAAACGCACCTATTGCAGTACCAATTACACCGTTATATAAGCCTTGTACCATAAATACTTTTTGTACTTGGGAAGGCGTTAAACCTAACGTTTGTAGTATGGCTACCTCACCTTGTTTTTCACTCACCATCATGGTTAAAGCCGATACAATATTAAACACAGCCACCAATACAATAAGCGCAAGCAACATCGACATAATGCGCTTTTCCATAGCAACGGCTGCAAATAAAGTCCCTTGGGTACTGCGCCAATCACTATAATTATGATCATTTAAAATAAGCTGGCTGGCTTCAATAAATTCATCTAGCTCGAACGGTTCGTGCAACGAGATACTTAAATTAGGGGCGGTGTTTTTATCAAGCTTAAGCACGCGTTGCAGCGAAGCGCCGCTGGTAAACGCAAGTGCCATATCGATTTCAGAGCCGGTTTCGTATATTGCGGCAACTTTAAATAAACGCTGGCTAGGTACTCGCCCAAGTGGCGTATAAGTTGAAGCGTTAGGCATAATAACGCGCAGCTTATCACCCACGCTAACGCCTAATTTACGGCTCAAATAACGGCTTATTGCAATGCTGTAGTTTTTGTTAAGTACGGTTTTCCAATCGCCTTGCACTATTTTGTCGGTTATTTTATATAAAGAGCCGTTATCGTCGTAAAGGCCTTGCAGTAAAACGCCATGTAAATCTTTATTAGTTTGTAAAATAGCTTCGCCGTGGCGGTATAAGCTTACATGGTCAACATAGGGAGATTGTTCGAGGTCGGTTTTTAGGGTATTCATTTGTGTAGCGGTATGTGCTTCCGCTTTTATTTCAACATGAGGAATAAGCCCTAGCATGTTCGTTTTTAAGCTATTTTCAAAGCCATTCATTACACTGCTGACCGTAAATAAAGCCATTAAACCAATAGCGATACCGGCAATAGAAAAAAACGATATAAACGATATAAACGCATTTCCCTTAGAGGAGCGACTATATCTAAGCCCTATAAATAAGCTAACCGGTTGAAACATATTATTTTTAACACTTATCCTAAAAGTATTGAGCAATAGTAGCACGAAAAAAGTGCCTTTGGGTATGACGTAAAATGTAAGAAATAATTTAAAAATCTGATACTTGGCTATATTTAAAGCAATATGTATTTAACCATTAACTCGCGGTTAAGCTTTAAGTCCTGCGACTAAATAATCGAGTAATACGCGTACATTAGTGGCCACAAACTGCCTTGGTGGATACACGCCCCATACACCCTCTTGCTGTGGTTGATAAGCAGTTAGAATAGGGACTAATTCTCCAGAGGAAATTTCGTTGCCAATGTAGTAGTCGGGTAACTGTACAATACCGAGCCCCTTTTTTGCGCCATCTACCAGTGCCCAACCGCTGTTACACTGCAAACGGCCCGCAATTTTAATGTGTTTATCGCGCCCATTTTCGTTTACGCGCCAATAACTACTATTACCAACCAAACATTGATGATTATTTAATTCACCTAAAGTATGTGGCTCGCCAAAACGCCTTAAATATTCAGGCGCAGCACACATAATAAAGCGCCTTGCACTTAACCTGCGTGCTTTTAAGCTTGAATCTTTTAAATGCCCTAACCTTATTGCTAAATCAAAGCCGCCTTCTAGCAAGTTTTCTTGCTCGTTGCTTAATGTGGCAACAACTTCTACCTCAGGATGGTCATACATAAAGTTATTCACTAAAGGCATTATGAACGTTTCCCCGTACATAACCGGAGCCGTGAGTTTAATTTTACCTTTTGGTGTAGTTTGGTGCGTGGCAAGACCTTGCGTTGCTTCATCCATTGCATACTGTAAGTGCTTTATTTGATGTAAATACGCTTCACCCTCTTTAGTCAAAACGACTTTACGAGTTGTACGGGTTAAAAGTTGAGTATTTAAACGTTGCTCAAGCGCTGTTACATGTCGGCTAATATGCGCAACCGACAGCCCAAGCGTTTTAGCCGCTGCGGTAAAACTGCCCTCTTCACCTACCGCTATAAACTCATCTATCCCATCCCAACGCGCCATTATTACCATACTGTAAAAGTGTTTTAATAAATCAGAGATTATCATTGTTTGAGAAACAAATACAATAGCTACATTACCCAAGCAAATTGGGTCTACAATTATTATCTAACCACTACAAAGGATAAACACATGTCAGAATTTATTAAATCAAAAGCAGCTATTGCTTGGGGTCCTAATCAACCACTTAGCGTTGAAGAAGTTGATGTGATGATGCCTAAAAAAGGCGAAGTAATGGTAAAAATTACCGCTACTGGTGTATGTCATACCGATGCATTTACATTATCGGGTCAAGATCCTGAGGGCATATTCCCTGCTATTTTAGGCCATGAAGGCGCAGGCGTTGTATACGCAATTGGCGAAGGCGTAACCAGTGTTGAAGTTGGGGATCATGTTATTCCTCTATACACTGCTGAATGTGGCGTGTGTAAAATGTGTACTTCAGGTAAAACTAACCTATGTTCAGCCGTGCGCGAAACTCAAGGTAAAGGCCTTATGCCAGATGGCACAACACGCTTTTTTAAAGACGGTCAGCCAATTTATCACTACATGGGGACATCAACGTTCTCTGAGTACACAGTACTTCCAGAAATCTCACTTGCTAAAGTAAACAAAGAAGCCTCTTTAGAAGAGATTTGTTTACTAGGTTGTGGTGTTACAACAGGCATGGGTGCAGTAACAAACACAGCAAAAGTAAAAGCTGGCGACACCGTGGCTATATTTGGCTTAGGCGGCATTGGTTTATCTGCCATTATTGGCGCAAAAATGGCAGGCGCTGGACGTATTATTGGTGTTGATATAAACACCACTAAATTCGATTTAGCGACAAAACTTGGTGCAACTGATTTAATTAATCCAAAAGATTTTGATAGGCCAATTCAAGAAGTTATTGTTGAAATGACTGACGGTGGCGTTGACTACTCGTTTGAATGTATTGGTAATGTTGATGTAATGCGCTCTGCGCTTGAGTGTTGTCATAAAGGTTGGGGTGAGTCGGTAATTATTGGTGTAGCCGGTGCTGGCCAAGAAATATCAACCCGTCCGTTCCAACTGGTAACTGGGCGTGTATGGCGTGGTAGTGCATTTGGTGGCGTTAAAGGTCGCTCACAACTACCTGAAATAGTAGAACGTTATATGGCTGGCGAATTTGCTCTTAACGACTTTATTACCCATACAATGGGCCTTGAAGATATTAACGAAGCATTTGATTTAATGCACGAAGGTAAAAGTATTCGTACAGTCATTCATTACTAATAACTGCTAAGCACGTTTAATAATAAGCCGTAATACTTTTAAGTAGACGGCTTTTAAGGATTAAGTATGTTAGAAAATATCTCAAGTGTAAAAGTGTCTGGCGGTTGGCATAAACAATATACTCACGCTGCAACAAGTACACATTGCACTATGCGCTTTGCCGTATTTTTACCGCCTGGTGCAAGTGAGGCAAACAAAGTACCGGTGCTTTATTGGTTATCAGGTTTAACCTGTACAGACGAAAATTTTATGCAAAAAGCCGGCGCATTTAAAAAAGCAGCTGAGCTGGGTATTGCTATTGTAGCGCCTGACACTAGCCCGCGCGGCGAAAACGTCCCCAATGAAGACAGCTACGATTTTGCACAAGGTGCTGGCTTTTACGTGAATGCAACGCAAGCTCCTTACAACACCCATTTTAATATGTACGATTATGTTGTTAGTGAGTTACCGGCTCTTATTGAACAACACTTTCCCGTCACAAGCACAAAGGCAATTAGTGGACATTCAATGGGCGGGCACGGTGCATTAATGGTCGCGCTTAAAAATCCTAAAGCATACGTTAGTGCATCTGCGTTTAGCCCTATCGTTAACCCAATAAACTGTCCGTGGGGCGAAAAAGCATTTACGGGATATTTGGGCAGTGATAAATCGCTTTGGGCACAGTACGACACGTGCGAGCTTATGAAAAAAGCCAAACAAACTGATTACTTACCGATGCTGACTACTCAAGGCGATGCTGATGGTTTTTTAGAGGAGCAACTTAAACCACAAAACTTAGTGGCTGTTGCTAACGAAAAGAGCTACCCGCTAACACTAGAGATGCAAGAAGGTTACGATCATAGTTACTTTTTTATAAGTAGTTTTATTGACCAACACTTATTATTTCATCATCAGTTTTTAACTGCTTAGTGTGAGATTCGTTAGTGTGTAGAGATGACTTTTCTACCTCTACACACTCTTTTAGACTTTTAGTGACCTGCCTACATACTTGCGTTGTAGTGCTTTCCCCCTTCACTAGGCTAACAAGAGCCGAATCTATTTTTAATCCCATATCAGTAAAGTTAAATCCGTTTTTATCTGTAGGTACTGGATCTAGTGGGTTTTTATAAGGCTCTGAACGAGCAAGACTATTATTATATTTATTATCACGCGCATTTGACTGTGCTTGGCCGTCAATAATAGCGCCGGCAACTGTGCAGCCACTTAGGTAAATAACACATAAAAATAAAGTTAGCGTTTTCATGATTCATCCTGTTCAAAAACATTACCTATATTATATACAACTTTAAAAGTAGCATTGTAAAAATATGTAAGCATGATTACTTAAACTCATTTATAAACTCTTTTGTAAAACCCACCAGCTGAAAAATAAAAATAACTAAAAATGGCAAAGCGCCAATAATCGCAACACTTCTGTTTAACGGTTCGTTATTTTGCACTAACAAAACAAACGCACATAAACCTAACGCAAACGACCAAGCATATAAGCTCCATGTTTGATCTTCACTTGCACCACTTAATTGGCGAATTACCAAAACAGCAGAGTCTGCTGAAGTTGCTACAAAAATAAGTAACAGTAATAAGCTTGACCAAATTAATAAACCACCTTGCCACCCTAGCTGCTCAAAAAATACAAATAGCCCTTGTGTATAATCGGCTTTAATAGCCGCTAAAATACCTGCATTATGCGTTTGATCCCACGCAATCGCAGAGCCCGAAAACACACTAAACCAAATAATGGTCACAAGGGTTGGTACAAATACAACACCAACAATATATTGCCAAACTGGGCGCCCTTGGCTTATTTTAGCTAAAAACACACCAACAAACGGACCCCAAGCTAACCACCAAAAATAGTAATTGTATGTCCAACCTGTTGCCCATGCGGGGTCATTAAGTACACTTTCAAACTGCCATGTACCTGTGGTTATGAGCTGAATATAATCCCATGTACCGCCTATTGCTATGTCTATAATTGGCTTTATAGGCACAAAAATTAATAGCCATACTATAAGTGCAAATGCTAAAAACACATTAAATTTACTAAGAGTTTGAATTCCTTTTTTAAGCCCCAACTTTGCAGAAATAGTATAAAGCAGCGCAATTAAACAAATTATAATAAGCCCCGAACATAAAGCCGATTCAACCCCTAGCTCAAGCTCGAGCCCTTTACGCAGTAATAAAGTTGAATTAGCAATTGTGCCCACGACACCAAAAAATATTGCAAGTATGGCAATTAATTTAATGCTAAAGCTCAGCTGTAACTGCCAAGCCCGATTAATAACGCTTTTAGTTGCACTGATCACAGGAGCGCTAATATCGCCCGCTGTACCACTATTGCGAGTAAGCCCACCTAATACCAAGCCAAATACTGCATAGAGCGCCCATGCATGCGCGCCCCAATTAACTAGTGTAAGTGCCAAACCACTTGTTTGATTGTTAGGATACAAGCTTTGCTTTAAAGGCGAGTTAACCGTGTGTAGTGCAGGCTCTGCTACTCCCCAAAATATAAGTCCTGAGCCCATTCCTGCTGCAAACAACATAGAAAGCCAACCAAAGGTACTAAACTCAACAAGTGCTTGCGCTCCTCCTATTTTTCGTTGCCCTAATGGGCTTATAGCAATAGCTATCACAGAAAAAAGTAACAAGTTTACCAATATAAAAAATGGCGACCCTAAATAACCTAAAATTTTATTAATAGCGGGTTGTAAGTGCTCTGTGAGTAATTCAGGAAATAAAAAAGCAATAACAGATAACCCAACGCAAAATAGTAAGGCTGTTTTTTCAAGCTTAGTGGGTGTGCTTAATGTTTGATTTAAAGGCAAGAGATTCACATAGGTGTCTTTTAGTCTGGATAAAAGAATACGGGGCTTTAAAACTCAGATCAAATTAACTATTGCGTAAAATAGTAATAAAAACATGTAAAAGTTTCCTCAATAATTCTTGTTAAATATAGGTATTAACAATAAACCATTGATTACTAGTCATTTATTCCATGGCTTGCTGTTTGCTTATTATTAACAAAGTTAACCAGCACAGGCTCAATAATGGAAATTGATTTACAGTGGAATGAAATCATTGATAACTTAATACACTTAGGTATTGCATACCTACTTGCACTACCCATGGCATACGACAGAGAGCGTAGTAATGATGGCGCAGGCCTTCGTACCTTTCCTCTTGTTGCTGTTGCATCGTGTGGGTATGCATTAATTGCTATGTCGGTTTTAGATGGCGCAGAAGCTCAATCAAAAATGTTGCAAGGCATCATTACTGGTATTGGTTTTATTGGCGGTGGCGCAATTTTGAAAAATAATAAATCAACCTCCGGCACAGCAACCGCAGCAAGTATTTGGAATATGGGTTTAATTGGTATAGCCGTAGCGTACAGCCGCTACGAAATAGCCATTTTACTTGCCATTATTAACTTTATAACGCTTAGGTATGTAAAAAAGTTTAAGTAACAGTTTTTTTAATAAGTATTGCAGCAAAATTCCAATGCATTGTTTGTATAGCCAAGACTTATTAATGCAATAACTCCCCATAATTTATATGTGGGGAGTTACAATTTTTATAAAAAGCTTTCACCGCTTTGCTTAAGTGTAATTGTTTGTGCTTGAGCGCTTTTTATTAATAATCCACAACGCAAATCATTTTTCGAAATAACAATTTTATCAATTGTATTAATGTCATAGTCAACGACTTTGTTTTCGCATCTAAGTTGCACTTTGCTCAGTGGTAATTCTGATTCTAATTTAACCTCAGACTTCGACATCATAGGCATTACAGCTTGTTCTGAAGCTAAACTAAATTGTTGTTTTATATCGCCAGAACTTTTATAAATGTCATTAACTTGAGCTAATAACTGTTCCTTATTTTGCTGTGTAAAAGTGATGGATTCAATATTGCCTAACGCATCTATTGCGTCATAGGCACGTACAAAATCTTGTTTTGATATAAACCATTGTAATGCATTTTTTATCACACGCTTTTGAATTTGATCTGGTAGGTTACCTCTAAATAAAAACGCTTCATTGATGTGCTGATCAAAGCTCTTCCAATCTTGTACAAAATAACTGTGCTGGCTTTTAAGCCACGCAAGCAAAACAATCTCAACCGTATTTTTTGTATGTTCGTTTTCTAATTCATCGATAAGGGTTTTAGCTTCATCGAATTGTTTGTCATCTATGAGTTTACTTGCTTGCTTGTAATCATTAAAAAAACCACGCGATGCCTTATCATTTGAAAAACCTGTATGTAAATTTTGCGAGCTCACAGTAATCGTTTTTGCTACAGGTATAGTCTCACCATTTAATTTTGCACTTTTATAATTGAGCTTGGACACGTAATCCATTACTTCTCTTTGGTATTTTTTTTGCCCAACCGTAGCTACAATTTCTATATCGCTAACCTGTCCATTTTTATCAACCACATAACTGCTTAAGTTAATTCCCTCTAGTCTTGAGGCACGTGAAGAGGTATTAGTGAGCTGATCGTAGTTTTTATTAATTACTTCTGCAGGAACAAAGTCATCAGCAAAAACAGAGTATTGAGTAAAAGCAGACGTTAAAGAAAGCGCTAATATGAGTTTTTTCATCGGTTTATCCATCCTAGACAGTGTTTATATAATAGAAACAAATGATCAACATAAAAGCAAGTTCAAACATAAAACTGCTTATTTTATGAGCTTTATTTTAGCTAAACAATAACAAGCTCATCGTTTTATATATTTTAGACATTAAAAAAGGCGCTTAAAAAGCGCCTTGCTAACAAGTATGAGTGCTTAAAACATATCTTGATAGGAATTTGTTGTACTAAACGTAATTGCTTTTTCAAAGCCTGGCAACTGAATGCTTTGCTCGTCAATTACAATGTCGTTGTCGTCAATGAGTCCGTCGCCAAAGCGGTAAATAAGCTCGTACTGGCCTAAATCGGCTTGCGTTTTATACGTTTTCTGCGCAGCTTTAATTGCTACATTTTTCTGCGCGTAACGAGTCATAACGTCATTGCCATGGCGCTTAGCGAGCATTTGCATTGTCACTTTTGGCGAAAGCGCAACAGCGGTTGCATTGTTACCGCCAAAGCCTTTTGAATTTATAAAAGCTATATCCATTTCACCGCATTCGTAATGGCTATTACGAATATCAAGGTGGTCGGTATAAACATCGTCAGCCACTTTATCAATTGTGGTAATACCCGGCATAATATTGTGACTAAATACACCTAGAGCTATCGCTAATTGGTCGCCACTTGCTGGGGCTATAGTATGTCCAACATAAGCTTTTGGCGCTGTCACTTTCCAATTATCAATAGCAAATGTTTGTGCTACTTTGTGGTATATCAGCGATTCTGTTACGCGGTTTAGCGGTGTACTTGAGCCATGCGCTAAAATAAAGCTACGTTCTTGTAAAGCTTCTTTACCTAAAAGGCTCGTTGCCAAAGCAGCCGATTTAGCCATGGTAATATAGTTACCAGGCCCGGGTGATGTAATTGATTTTTTTATGCCATCTGCATTAACAAATACATCAGGTACAGAGCCCATAATGTCAGCGCCTAACTCAAGAGCTAAGGCATCATCCATCAAAATCGCAACTTGTGCACCTTCACCTAATGTAAAGCCACAATTATCCCCAAACGGACGGCTGCTTTTACGGTAATCGGGTTCTTCATCATGTGATAAGTTATCTAAACGGCGCAAACCTTCAACATTGGCAAGTGCGCTCATGTTACCAAAGCCTTCAATCACTTCTGGTGTAATAGCACACTCAACACTTGCTACAACTGCAACACGCGTACGCCCTGCCTGTATATCGTTAACCGCTGCACGTAAGTTATATAAAAACGTAGCACAGGCTCCTGAGGTCGAAAATGTAGTCCCCACATTGCCAGTAACATACGCGTTAATAAAATCAGTCGACATGGTATTTAAACCCAATGCCAACTGTTTAGTACTAACACGGTCGCCCTGTTGGCGTGCCTTTACTAAACCGCCAAGGCCTTTGTCGTCCATTTGGCCAATTACCGATGCTGAATAGGTACCAATTTTATCTGGCTCTACGCTATTCATAATGTGTTGCCAATCAAGCCCTGTTGATTTAATCGCATCGGTAGCTGCAAAAATTGTCGCTTGCAGGCCACGTGGCTGATAGCGGCTGTTATACATAACAGACGGATCAAAACCAGTTGGAAATTGCCCTGCAGATTTAATTGGGTTATCACGCGTTGAGTTGTGTTTTACATCTATTTCGGAAGCAATAGTAACTTTAACTTTTTTGCCTTCAAGTTCTTCAACCTGCCAACTAGCCGGAACCGGCGTTGGTAAGTCGCGAGCACGCGTTTCAAACACAATAGCGTTTTCGCTTGATGCGCTTAGTGTCATTTTTTGCTGCCACGGTGTGGCATCTGCATCAAAGTGTTCTTTTTCAATTTTACGAATAAGTGTACCAGCAATAATTTGCTCACCAAAACGTGCTTCTATGTCGCTTTGCTCAACATTATTACCTTGTGTATCTTGTAATTGGCCGTTTACAACGCTTACTAGATTCATCAGTGTGGCGAGGCCTAAAAATGTTTCACTGCGATCTTCAGCGTTTAAACTATCTAACACGATACGGCGATAACCTTGATGAAAAGAAGTACGGCCAGCGGCGTTAATACCACCCATGCCTACTATAACGGGTAATGCAGTCATAATTTACCTTTAAAAAACGTGTTATAAGAAGAACAGGCAGTTTAAATGGATTATGCACTATACATTGTGCTTTAATAGCCAAATATTCAGCACAAAAGGCCAAAAGACACTGGTCGGAGCATTTATATGACTGATAAACACACTAATCCACCACTAAACATTGCTATAGCGGTTTATCCGCATTTATTAGTGACTAGTTTAACGCTGCCAATTGAGATGTTAAGAGCCGGCGAGGCCTTCGCTAAAGGCCATATTGATAAGCAAAGTTTTAGACCGCTTGCTATAAATTTAGTGGCTAAAAATGCAGAATCTATAGCTACTCGCGCTGGCCTTGCGATAATTCCTGATTGCATAACAACTAATGCGCCCTATAGTGATTTAATTATAGTGCCTGGTATTTGGCGCAATCCGCGCCCAGTAGTGCGTACAAATCAAGACGTAGTTGACTGGCTAAACGAGAGCTTTAGCGCAGGCAGCCATATAATTGGTGTAGGCACTGGCAACTGCTTATTAGCTGAGGCTGGCTTACTTGATGGGCGCCCTGCTACCACCCATTGGCACTACGCCAATCAATTTAGCCACGACTACCCGTTAGTGCGTTTAAAACCCGACTTTTTTATAACTCAGTCAGAACGCATGTATACCGTAGCAAGCCTTAATGCCCTTGCAGATGTGATCGTACATATTATTAGTCAGTACTATGGAAAAGCCGCCGCTCAACATGTAGAGCGAAACTTTTCGCACGAAATACGTAAACCCTACGAAGATCAACGCTACCGCGAGGGCGCAGTTGACCGCCACCCCGACGAGCTAATTGCGCAAATTCAGTTTTGGCTAAAAACAAATTTAGCCACCGAGTTAAACCTGCAAGAAGTCGCTGCCCAATTTAGCTTGAGCTACCGTACTTTTACCCGCCGTTTTAGAGCCGCAACCAATCAAAGCCCTATTGAGTATTGGCAACAATTACGCGTAGAAGGTGCAAAGGAGTTACTAGCGTCATCAAATCTATCAATTCAAGAAGTAGCTTTAGAAGTGGGATATAACGACCAAGGGCATTTAACGCGTGTGTTTAAAAAGGTATTAAGCCAAACACCCAGTGGTTACAGAAAAGTAGTTAGACGAAAGTTATTTGGTTAGTCGTAATTTAATAGCACTTGTTCAAAATGTAATTATTTAAATGGCACTAAAAAACGCCACTTTTAGTGGCGTTCTGACTCGTTAAATTCCTTTCGATAATAGCGCTTTTGATAGTTTTTTACTTTAGTGTGTACGCCTTTACTTAAGCTTTTAAATTTAGCTTCGAGTACGTCTACACCATATAAAATACCGACCACCAGCACCGAAAGTTTTATTGCAGCGCCAAGGTTTTCGGTCGCTATCATAACGCCTATTGATGCAAGCACCCAAATAGTCGCGGCTGAGGTTACACCAACCACCGCACCATCTTTTGCAAGCATAACGCCTGCCCCTAAAAAGCCAATGCCTGTAATTATTTGCCCCACTACACGAGAATGATCTATTACATCCCCTTGTAAATTAAACGCAGTGGATAAAAACAAATACGTACCCAGCGTTATTAGGGCTGATGTACGAATGCCTACAGGTTTACCACGCAATTGGCGCTCTATTCCAATAATGGCACCGCAAAAAGCCGCAGTACCAATAGCCGCCCACGAATACGGGGCTACATCAATTAAATCTAAAAAAGTCACGGTTAACCTTATATTTTATTAGCTATAGCCACCGCCGTTCTTAAACGTTGGCTACCAAACGCTGACATTTTACTAAAATCACTTCGTGCAATAGGCACATATTGGCAATCTATTGCGAGTTGCTTGTCGTTATCAGTTTCGCAAAACGGATCATGAACATACACGCAATGCTCATCAAGGTGCGTAACACACACCCAATGTGGCGATTTTTTACCATCAAAGCTGTATGTACTAATTAATAACAGCACACTAAAGCCTTTACTTAACCACTGCTCAATATGTTCAAGCTCTACATCTTTATACGTAACCGGTATATTTGCTTGCGCTATACCATCTACAAATTGCTGGTGCACGGTAGCTAACACCACTTTTTTGTTCTCGTTACGTACGCCATCTAAAAACAAAGGCTCTGTGGTATTAACCATTACCTCGCTTTTAAAACCCCGCTTATTAGCGGCAAGTGCCAAACCAAACGGATGGCAACCACCATGACCCGATGTCATAAAAATAGTGGTACCTTCACGCCAAAGTGCTAACTCATGTGATTGAGTAAGCTCTGTAGTTGGCTCAAGTGCACCCATTGCCATTAATAGCGCAGCAGGTCCGCACGTAAACTCGGTAGTTTGCTGATACCACGGCGTTAAACGTGCTACGTTTGTCTCACTCGTTTGTCGAATGTTTTTTTGCATTCGTAGTGCGTCACTGTGGTCGTCGTAATAATCGCTGTATTGACCAAACACTCTGTAGCCTAAGCTTTTATAAAGCCCTATCGCACTGTCGTTATTTACAGCCACTTCTAAGCGAAGATAAATACGAGCCCGCTCACACGTTTCTTTTTCAAGGTTAGTAAGCAGTGCTTTTGCAATCCCCTTACCTTGCATTGTGGGTTTTACAGCAAGCGAATATAAACGCGCTAAACGCGTGCCTTTATGGCACCACACTAACCCATAGCCGCATATTTTCTCGCCATTTTCTGCAACGAGCAAAATACCATGTTTTGCACTAAGCCAGCGCTTTAAACTACGCGGGCTTAATTTATCGTTATTAAAGCAAGCGTTTTCAACGTCAATCAGTGCAGTTAAATCACTGCTAAGCGCCTTTCGAATAACAAGGTTGCTCATGTTATTATCCACGGCCTCGTGCTTCTAAGCGTTGTTTAAACTCATCCATAATGATCATGTATAGCTCATCGCCTAAATAGCCGTCTTCTACTTTGTGATCAATACTTGGGTTGTCGTTTACTTCAAGCACGTATGCTTTGCCTTGATGCTCTTTAACATCTACGCCATATAAACCCCTACCCACTGTTTTACATGCTTTTAATGCTGCATCTAACACCGCTTTTGGTAACTCAAAGGTTGGTAATGTTTCAAAGCCACCAGAGAAAAACCGTTTAGCGTCGTGGTTATAAATTTGCCAATGGTTACGCGCCATTAAATAGCGGCATGCATAAATTGCACGGCCATTTAACACACCCACTCGCCAATCGTATTCGGTATACATGTACTCTTGTGCAAGCACTAATGCGCTAAATTCAAACAGCTCTGTAAGCTTAGCGGCAAGCTCATCACGGTTTGAAACTTTAAACACACCTTTTGAGAAAGACCCTTCAGGCATTTTTAAAACAAGCGGATATGTAAACGCTTCTTCTAATTGCTCAAGCGTTTCATTTGCTTGATCAGCCACTACAACCGTTTTTAAACTTGGCACTTTTTGATAATTAAACGCATCGTGTAAATACACTTTATTACAACAACGTAAAATAGACTCAGCATCGTCAATAACCACTAAACCAAGGCTTTGCGCTTTGCTCGCAAGGCGATACGTTGGGTGGTCAATCGCTGTAGTTTGGCGAATAAATAACGCATCAAACTGAGCAATATTATCAATTTCGTCAAAGCTTAATGCTTGTGCATTAATGCCGTGTTTAGCAGCTGCTTTAATAAAGCGTGCAATGGCGTCTTTATCGCTCGGCGGTACTTTTTCGTTATGATCAACAAGTATTGCCATGTCCCATCTAAAACGACGTTGCACTGAGCCAATGCGCCATTGTGTTTTAGTAAAGTTATCTAGCTTGGCAACAAAGTCGCTGTACTGCTGCTCATTTAAAGACGACAACGAACCTTGTTGTAATAAGCCTTGCTCATCAACAAATAAAATAGGCGCTGGGTATTGTTTAAATACCGACTTTGCCGCTTTTGATTGTAAATCGTTTAGTGCATTACCAAAGTAAAGTGTGCCGTCTATTTGGCCCACATTTAACATAGGGGCTTGGCCACTACGAAGTGCGTTTATTGTTTTTACACTTGGCAAAACTTGGTGCTTGCGCGCCTCAGCAAGTAACGAGCAGTAGTAACCTTTGCTCAAGTATTGGCTTGAGTCGCACAGATTAATAATGCGTGTTTTTGGTTCATTTTGTTTTGGGTAATCACGTAAGTAGGTATTAAACGTAATTACATTTTCGAACGATTGAGCAAGCGTTTGCTCGTTGTTATCAACCACAATTAAGGTTTTAAACACGACTTTTCCTAGTTAAGTCAAAATATAAAAAGCATGCTTAAGTAACATTACTAAGCATTATAAATAGAAACACCCATCGTACTAAGTGGGCATTGCGCGAATCACTTAATACGATGGGTGCTTTAACAGGTACCTACTGTACGAGTTAGCGCTTAAATTGCTTAAGCGACATGTGCTTTATATGCCCTTTTTTAAAAACGCACAAACGAGATATTTTTAGCGTGAAGATAAAAAATATTGATTAACTAATAACGCAGATTAAAATACGCGAAACAATACTTTATGAGAGTTAAAAATGTCGCTGCCAGCTTGCCCAAAGTGCCAATGTGAATATATTTACGAAGACCAACAGCTGCTTGTTTGCCCTGAGTGCGCTCATGAGTGGAACCCAAATAATACAAACGATGAAGACGCTATTTTAGTTAAAGATGCCAACGGCACATTACTTAATGATGGCGACAAAGTGACAGTAGCCAAAGATTTAAAAATTAAAGGCAGCTCGCAAGTAATTAAAATTGGCACCAAAGCGGTAGTTAGAAGAGTGCTTGATAAAAAAGATCACGAACTTGATTGTAAAGTAGAAGGCATTGGCGAAATGATGGTAACAGCAAAGTTTGTGAAAAAAGCTACCTAAAATTGGATATTTAAAATATAGGATGTTAGATGAAAAATCATAAAAATAAATTCATCCAAGCCTTATTGTCTGTTATTGAGGCTTATTATTAGTGCGTGTAATAGATTTTGTTTAACTGCTATTAGTTGGTGTATATCTAAAGGTCCACCTACATTTAATAAGGCGAATTATCGCTTAGGTATATTTAAGCATTTAACCTCCTCACCTTAATGAGGAGGTATGATCAGTTTACATTTCAGTTAAAGTGCTTTTTAAGCTTTGATTACCCAGTAAAGAAATCAAATACGTTACCAAGTGTTGATGATGAACTTTTATAAAATTCAGTAAAACTACATCGACTGCATGTCACAGCGGTGTACTTTTTATTTTGAACATCAAAAATTCTTGACCAAAAGCCACCCGAAACTCTTATTTCACCGGTATCAAATTCGTTATTATTACACTTAGAGCAAGACCAATTGTTATGTCTCATATTTCAACCTCCATATTATTTATGTACGGTATATTAAACACTTAAGGAACGTGTGTAGCAATTTTTTTAATAAACAAACCATAATTTAGCTCTTATATTGGTTAAGTTGGAATTTTGATAGATGTTTGGATGGCTTTTTAATAATTGCTTTTTATAATAATTAGTATGGGGGTCATACTAATTTCACTCAGGGATTACCTACTTGTTAGCTGTATATTGCGTTAACAACAAAAATTTTCGTAAGTCTCGCTCTTGTCTCATTACGTGCAAAATATATACTTTATCGTTATCTTTTTTGTAAAATATACGACAAGGATTCACGACCAGTTCAAGATAATTTAGGTTAGCTAACTCAATTGGTTTTTTACCTGATTCAGGAAAGAGTTCGAGACGTTCAACTTTTTCAAATATTTTGGAAACCAATTTTTTCGCTGACTGCAAATTGCTTAATGCGATATATTCAGCGATATCGTTAAGATCATCCAAAGCTGGATTAGTCCAAATTATTTCAGCCATTTATTCATTTTATCTTTAGCTTCAACATTCGACATGGTTTCACCACGACTTATTGCCTGCTCTCCTTTTGCAAGAGACTCAAGAATTTGCATACGCTTTTGCATAAATTCATAATCATCAACATCTACTAAGTATGCAGATGGTTGTCCATGTTCAGTTATCAACACAGGTTCTTTAGAGGAATGAAGTTCAGATAATATCTTCGTTGCTTGACGCTTCAATGTTGTTACTAGTTCTACTCTCATAATAATCCCCAAACAAATGTATCACTATAGTAGCACCGAGTAGCCAACTTGGGAAATACAACTAACGAGGCTGTATAACCAACAAAATCAATTAAAACGGGAGCACCTAAAGTCAACCCTGCTCATTTTTAAACTATTAGGTACTTCTCATTATATGCCTTTGTACAAATTGAAATACACACCACGTTACACTCTAAAAGCATAGCTATAGGTTGGATAAATGGCGGAGCCATGCCATCCGACAATTAATTTATGAATATAAATAAGCGATTATTACGTTGGCATAGCTTTGTCAGATGGTGTTCTCTTAAAAAAACAAAGCTTTATAAGATCTCTACCACCACGTATTCGTGAACTTTACCTGCAATTGTTAACGTAATTTCATCATCAATCTGTTTATTTAATAACTGCTTACCCATTGGTGCGCCGGGTGTTACAACGGCAATGGAATGCTGTTTAACGTTTACGGTTAAACCACCAGCGGCTGGGCCTAAATAAAACCATTTTTGCGCTGCGTTATCATCTTCTAAACACACCAGCGAGCCGATAGCTATTTTGTCGGTTGGTTTTTCGTTAAAAGCAGGCTCAAACAATTCTATGCTTTTATAGCAATCGTTTACGCGCTGGGCTTGGCCTTGTGCTAAATAAGCGGCTTCGAGCCCTAGGGTATCGTATTTATTTTCTGCTATGTTTTCTTCATGTGTGGCGGTGTCGTGCGCAGTTTTTGCCGCTACTTTTGCTGTTGTAAGCTGCGCTTCTAGTGCAAAACGAAGATGTTCGATAACGTGGGCTTTATTCATGGGGATTAATACAATACAGGCTGTAAAAAATAAGGCAGTTAGTTTAACATTTTTGCGGGACTTAAAACCATTGTTTTAAACCCCGCAAGGTTGGTTGGAGTATTAGCGGGGTTTTAATAAGCATTAAACAAGCAAAGAGTCGTTTATTGGTTGGTGCAGCTCTTTGCTTGTGCTTTATTTAAAACCTTATGGCATATCTAATAATGTTTGCGTGTGGGCATCTACTTTAACTTCGTAGTTTTTAGCGCTTAAACCCAATAGTTCTGGCAAGGTTGCCGCTATACAAATAGACGAAAACGTACCCACTACAATGCCGGTAAATAATGCAATAGCAAAGCCTTGCAGTGGTGCGCCTGCAAGTAGCCAAACGCTGGCAACCGTTGCAAGTGTGGTACCCGACGTTATTAAAGTGCGTGTTAACGTACTTTTAATCGCATTATTAATAATAGTCGCAGGGCTAAGTACATTATTTGATTGAACACGTAAAAGCTCGCGCACTCTATCTCCCACTATTATTGAGTCGTTAAGTGAGTAACCAATAATAGCCAGTAAGCTGGCCAGTACAGTTAGGTTAAACTCAATTTGTAATAGTGAAAATAACCCAAGTACGAGTATCAAATCGTGCACTAGCGCAACCACAGAGCCAACAGCTAAGCGCCATTCAAAGCGAACTGCAAGGTAAAGCATTACCGCAATCATTGCAGTAAACATGGCTAAACAGCCTTGATCAAATAACTCATCGCCTACTTGTGATCCAATATAAGCCGATGATAATACCTGTGCGTTTATATCATCGTTTTGTGTAACGGCGCTTTGCCAATCAAGGCTATTAGCTGTTGTTGATGTAGTTGGCGCTTCTCTTAATTGAAAATGGCTATTACCTTGCGCGGTTAGCTCAAACTCACCGTTGTGATTTTTAGCAATAAACGATTGAAGCTCTTTTAGCTCAACACTTTGGCTGGTTGTAAACTCAGTTAAATAACCGCCGGTAAAATCCAGGCCGAAATTTAGCCCTTTTTGCGTAAGCGTAAATACCGATAGCAGCACTAAAATAGCACTTAAAAGCATACCCATAAAACGTAAACGTGTACCCTTTTCACCTTTCAAAAAAGTGTTAAGCATGTGCTTTTACTCCTGCTTTTTTACCCATTTTTAAATACAACGTTTGGCTTAATATTTTTGATACGTACACACCTGTAAATACAGACGTTAAAAGCCCCAGTGCGAGTGTAATGGCAAAACCTTTAACGGGCCCATAGCCTATGCCGTATAAAATAAGTGCGGTGATCATGGTGGTTATATTGGCATCAAATATTGTATTTGCGGCTTGTTTATACCCCTCTTGAATAGCCTGATATGGTGCACGGCCTTGGCGACGTTCTTCTTTAATGCGTTCAAATATTATTACGTTAGTGTCTACCGCCATACCTATGGTTAGCACCAGGCCTGCAATACCCGGAAGCGTTAACACAACCCCTGGTAATAATGACATTAAGCCCACAAGCGACGTTAAATTTAATATAAGTGCTACATTTGCAATAAGGCCTAAACGGCGATACCAAAGCGCCATAAATGCAAGCGTAATACCCATACCTAACATAAGCGCGGCTAAGCCATTACTTATGTTTTCGCTGCCAAGGCTTGGCCCTATTGTTTGTTCGTGCACAATTGTAACGGGCGCGGTAAGCGAGCCTGCACGGAGTAACAATGCCAGATCGGCTGCCGCTTGTTGGCTTTTCATATTGGTAATACTAAAACGCGAACTTAAATGCTGAGCAATATTAGCAACATTAATAACTTCGCTTTTTTTAACTACTTCGCCTTTAGCGTTTTGAGAATACTCAGAGTAAACCGTCGCCATTGGCTTACCAATATTGGCTTTTGAAAACGCCGACATTGCATCGCCGCCTTGGCCGTCTAGGCTAAGTTGAACAAGTGGTTTACCCCAATCGTCGCGGCCTATGTTTGCATTATTAATATGATCCCCTGTAAAAATTGGCACAGGATCGAGCTTTATCGTTCCGCCCGATTGCATATTAAATGTTTGCCCGCCAATTTCTTTTAATTGATAAAAACCAAGCGATGCGGTTGCACCAATAATACGCTTAGCTTCGGTTGGATCTTGCACGCCCGGTAGCTCTATACGAATGCGGTGCTTACCTTGTTGCTGTGTTACCGCTTCAGTAATGCCTAACTCTTCAATACGCGAACGAAGGGTTGTAAGTGTTTGCCCCATAACCTCTTTATCAAACGCGCTGCGCCCTTGCTCCGAATAACTAAATTTGGCAGTTTTAACGCTGCCGTTATTGCTTGTTACAACGGCTAAATTAGCAAAGCGGCTTTGTAGCTCTTCAATAACGGGGGTTAACTTGTCGGTTGCACTAGGTAATGCGTTTATTTCAAACCCGTGCTGAGTTTGCTGCGCTTTTACACCATGTGCTTTTTGCTTAATAATAATTGATTTAGCTTGTTGATACGCACTAACTAATTGCTCATCAACGGCTTTATCTAAATCTACGTCTAGTACAAATAGCACACCGCCATTTAAATCAAGGCCCAGCTTTATTGGCGATAAACCAAAATCTTGTAACCATGTAGGGCTGGTTGCATGCTCAACAATTTTTACTTGCGTGTTTGGGTATTGCGCTTTTATAGCCGCTTGCGCCTGAGCGCTTTTAGTTGGCTCGTTTAAAAGTACATTAATAGTTGATTGCTTATCTAAGCCCTGCTCAACCTCAAGCCCTTGGTTATTTAAAAAAGTAACTAGGGTTTTAGTGCTCGGTAAAGATTGCGTTTCGCTGTGCGGCGTACTACTTACGTGCAACCACGATTTATTTGGATATAGGTTTGGTAATGCGCTAATAGCTAATAAAACCAATACTATTAGCATAGCTATATAGCTTAATTTGAACTTAGCCGTAGACGGCTTTTTATCTTTTTTGAAACTTAACATGTTGAATCCTTACTATCAGCCATTAGCTGATAACGTACTTTTTAAAAGCACAATTAATCTGCAGGCTAAAACTTTAAAAGTTAAAACCTAATAAAATTAAATAAGGAAAATTAAGCGTGGTAGGTAGTTACGGCAGTGTAGAGTAAGTTAACGTCTTTCCAGCCACTCAAGCGCGACTTTTTACTATTAGTAACAAACGTGTACCAAGGCTGTATAGGATTAACAGCGCGTGGTTTTAAAAATATATGCCTAACAAGGTTTTGAGCAAAAAATTCAAAAACAACATCGTATTCAGACTCACTTTGAACAGTGTGCAAAAACAATGATGAATTATTGGCAGTTAACCGTGGTTGGTGCGCGTCAAAATCGGTTTGATGCGTTTTTTTATGCTGCGTAGTATCTACAGATTTAGTAATAGGCTGTATTTTAGTTAAATCGCCAATATCAGTAAGCGAAACCTGCGTACTAACAGTAATATTTAAATTTTGTGAGGCGCCCATAGCATTACTTTGCACACTAAAAAGTGCAGCAAGTAGCAAAAAGGCAGTTAAAAACACTCTAAATTTAAACATTCACGTTTTAAAACTAAAATAAGGGATGCGTAGTATATAAGGGCTAGTATTTGAAATACAATAGCCCTTAGCTATTTACTATCTAATTTAATTTTACTGAGACTTTTAATGCGCCCCAGACAAAGCAGTGAAAAACGACCAGACGCGATGAATTTACGCCAAAGTGTAAAAACACTGTGGCCCTACCTTACAAAATTTAAAGGCCGTGTTTTTATTGCACTTATGGCGCTTATAGGCGCAAAAGGTGCCACGCTTTTAATGCCTTGGGCACTTAAAGAAATAATAGACTCGGTTGATAAGTCGATTAACCCACTGTTAGTTATTCCCGCTTTATTGTTGTTGATGTACGGTGCACTGCGTTTTGCTAGCGTATTTTTAGGTGAAATAAGAGATGCTGTATTTTCGCGCGTAACCGAGCACGCCATGCGTGATATTGGTTTAAAAGTATTTAAGCATTTGCACTCGCTTGAACTTGCCTTTCACCTAGACAGACAAACCGGTGGCATTAGCCGCGATATAGAACGCGGTACGAGCGGCTTAAGCTTTTTAATGCGTTTTTTAATGTTTAACATTGTGCCTACTTTGTTTGAAATACTGACCGTTGCGATTATTTTCGGCACGCTGTTTTCTGTTTGGTTTGCGCTTATTACATTATTGGCAGTTGCTATTTATATTACCTTTACTGTGGTGGTTACTCAGTGGCGAAACCGTTTTATTAGAGAAGCAAACGCTGCCGACAATCAAAGTAATACCCGCGCTATAGACAGCCTGCTTAATTATGAAACTGTAAAATATTTTAATAATGAGCAGTTTGAAGCAAAAACGTACGACACCTTTTTAGCAAACTGGGAAAAAGCCCGTTTAAAAAATAGAATGTCGTTGCTCGCGCTCAATTCAGGCCAAGCGCTTATTATTGCTTGTGCTATTACCGCGTTAATGTGGTTGGGCTCAACCGAAGTAGTTGCAGGTACCCTCTCCATTGGTGAACTTGTGATGATTAACGCGTATATGATTCAGCTATTTTTACCGCTTAACTTTTTAGGTTTTGTGTACCGCGAAATAAGACGCGCGCTAACCGACCTTGAAAATATGCTTGGGCTACTTAACAAAAAACCTCAAATAACCGATGCACTTAATGCAAAAGAGCTCAATATTAGCCAAGGTGAAATAACATTTAACAATGTAAGTTTTAGTTACGATGCGCATCGCCCTATTCTTAACAATCTTAGCTTTAGTGTTAAAGCTGGCAGTAAAGTAGCTATTGTTGGCGCCAGTGGTGCAGGTAAAAGCTCATTAGCCCGACTGCTTTATCGTTTTTACGATGTAAACGCTGGTGAAATTAGTATCGATAATCAAGCAATAAACTCAGTAACACTTAATAGTTTACGAAAAGCCATTGCAATAGTCCCGCAAGATACTGTGCTGTTTAACACGACTATTCGTGAAAATATCGCTTACGGTAGGCCATCAGCAAGCAATGCAGAAATTGATGAAGCGATTGCTATGGCGCATTTAAAAGACTTTATAGCCACACTTGATAAAGGCGATAAAACGCTTGTTGGAGAGCGCGGTTTAAAAGTATCCGGCGGCGAAAAACAGCGTATTGCTATTGCGCGCGCTATTTTGAAAAAGTCCCCTATTTTAATTTTTGATGAAGCAACTTCTGCTCTCGACTCTCATTCTGAGCAAGCAATACTCGCAGCAATGCGTGAAGTGGCCAGTAACCATACGAGTATTGTTATTGCTCATCGCCTTTCTACTATTACCGATGCAGACACCATTATTGTGCTCAAAGCCGGACAAATTATTGAGCAAGGTAAGCACGATGAGTTACTTACTCTCGACGGAGAATATGCCCGTATGTGGGAACTACAGCATAAAAAATAAGGGATAGTAGGCGTGAGTTTACCTCGCGCTTTTTGAGCTAATTTAAACAATCGCGGCGTAAAGCCGCGCCTACACATAAATTAAAGCCTCAGCCCACGAATACATCTAAGCATCGCTATTAACCGTGGGCGGGAGTTTACCTCGCGCTTTTAAGCAAATTTAAACAAGCGCGGCATAAAGCCGCGCCTACAGATAAATTAAGCCCCAGCCCACGAATAAATCGAAACATTGCTGTTAAACCGTAGGCGTGAGTTTACCTCGCGCTTTTTGAGCCAATTTAAACAAGCGCGGCATAAAGCCCCGCCTACAGATAAATTTAAGCCCCAGCCCATGAATACATCTAAACATTGCTGTTAAAGCGTAGGCGTGAGTTTACCTCGCGTTTTTGAGCAAATTTAAACAAGCGCGGCATAAAGCCGCGCCTACAGATAAATTAAGCCCCAGCCCACGAATAAATCGAAACATTGCTGTTAAACCGTAGGCGTGAGTTTACCTCGCGCTTTTTGAGCCAATTTAAACAAGCGCGGCATAAAGCCCCGCCTACAGATAAATTTAAGCCCCAGCCCACGAATACATCTAAGCATCGCTATTAACTGTCGGCTGGAGTTTACCTCGCGCTTTTAAGCTAACTTAAACAAGCGTGGCATAAAGCCCCGCCTACACATAAATTTAAGCCCCAGCCCACGAATACATCTAAGCATCGCTATTAACTGTCGGCTGGAGTTTACCTCGCGCTTTTAAGCTAACTTAAACAAGCGCGGCATAAAGCCCCGCCTACACATAAATTTAAGCCTCAGCCCACGAATAAATCGAAACACCAAGCTAAAGCGTAGGAGCGAGTTTACCTCGTGCTTTTAAGCTAATTTAAACAAGCGCGGCTTAAAGCCACGCCTACACATAAATTTAAGCCCCGGCCCACGAATACATCTAAGCATCGCTATTAACTGTAGGCGTGAGTTTACCTCGCGCTTTTAATCTTGCTCTTCTTGCTTAATCTAAGCTTTATCGAGCGCTGTGGTGATTCACCTCAAAAGGTTTGTTTGTCTGATTAATATCAATAACAATCGATAAGTTAAATATTCGTAACAATAAAATGATTCGCACCTATTTGAATCAAAAAAGCTCCTCAGGGGAACATAATGAAAAAGAGTTTAATTGCCGCAGCATTAGCTGCCACATTTATTACCGGTTGTTCAGAGCCGCAAACAACAAAAACAGACGAGCAACAACCTAAAGTAGCCACAGCAACAGTGGCAGAAAAAGCAGAATTAGGTAGTTTTGGTGTTGATTTAACAGCCCGTAACGAAGCCGTTAAACCAGGCGATGACTTTTTTATGTATGCCAGTGGCACATGGTATGACAACTACGAAATGCCTGCAGATAAAACTCGCTACGGTGCATTTTCAGGGTTAGCTGAGCGAAGCGAAGGCGATGTTAAAGCTATTATTGAAGAAATAGCAGCACGTAAAGATTTAAATGCAGAAGAAAAACTCGTTGCTGATTTTTACAATGCGTATATGGATACCGAAACGCTTAATAAACTAGGTGTAGAGCCTATCAAGCCATTGTTAAGTGAAATTAGTGATATAGCGTCAACTGACGATTTAGCTGAAATGTTTGGAAAGTCTTGGTTAACCGGTAATAAAGCCCCTTTTGGTGGCGGCATGTGGTTTAACCGCTTAGACCCTAATAAATATGAAATGTCACTCGGTGCTGGTGGTTTAGGCCTCCCCGATCGCTCTTACTACCTTGAAGACGCTGAGCGCTTTATTAAAACGCGTGCAGCCTATGTTGCCCACATTGCCGATATGCTTGAATTTACAGGCACTGAAAATACCACTGAGCGTGCTCAAGCAATTGTTGATCTTGAAACTAAGATTGCACAAGGTCATTGGCCTCGTGAAAAACGTCGTAATCGCGATTTAACCCTAAACCAAGTTGAACGTGCCGATTTAAGCACTGCTTATCCTGGCTTTAACTGGGATTTATACTTTGCACAAACAGGCTATAAAGTACCTCAGTTAAATGTCTCTCAGCCTGAGCCAATAAAAGCGATGATTGAGCTAATCAATCAAGAAGATATTGCAGTATGGAAAGACTACTTAACGTATCACGCTATTAGCGGTAACGCGGGTTTACTATCAGAGGACGTATTTAATACTAACTTTGCTTTTTTTGGTAAAGAACTAAACGGACAACAAGAACCTCGCCCTCGCTGGAAACGTGCAATAAGCGAAATGTCGGGTACGACCTCTCTTGGTTTTGCTATTGGTAAAATATACGTAGCGCGTTACTTCCCTGAATCATCAAAACAACAAATGTCTGAGCTGGTTGAAAACCTACGTACAGCCCTGGGTGAACGTATTGATAACCTAGAATGGATGGGCGATGACACTAAAGTAAATGCGCGCGCTAAGCTTGCTGCATTTGTACCAAAAATTGGTTACCCCGATGTTTGGCAGTCTTATGACGGTTTAAGTATTACCAAAAACGATTTAATCAGTAATGTGAAAAACATGCGTGAGTTTTTCCACGCAGAAAGTGTTGAAAAAGAGCTACAAAAAACAGATCGTAACCGCTGGGGCATGACGCCACAACGCGTAAACGCTTACTACAACAGCTCATTTAATGAGATTGTATTTCCGGCTGCGATATTACAACCGCCGTTTTTCGATCCAAATGCCGATCCAGCTGTAAACTATGGCGGTATTGGCGCTGTAATTGGTCACGAAATGGGTCATGGGTTTGATGACCAAGGTTCAAAATCAGACGAAAACGGGGTGCAACGTAACTGGTGGACTGATGCTGATCGCGCTGCATTTGACAAAAAAGCCGATCAACTGGCCGAGCAGTACAGTAAATACGAGCCAATCGAAGGTAACTTTGTTAATGGTCGTAACAGCCTTGGTGAAAACATTGGTGATGTGGGTGGTTTGTCGATGGCTTATCATGCTTACAAGCTAAGTTTAAATGGTAAAGAAGCGCCTGTTATAGACGGTGTGACTGGCGATCAACGTTTCTTCCTTGCGTGGGCACAAGTATGGAAAGAAAAACGTACTGAACAAAGCATGCTTAACCAACTTCGTGGTGGCACACATGCACCAGGTCGCTTTAGAGCACAAGCGCCACGTAACCACGATGCATGGTACAAAGCGTTTGATGTAAAACCAGGCGATGCGTTATACCTTCCTGAAGATGAACGTGTACGTATTTGGTAAGTAAAATGGGGCTTTAGTTAGTCTCGTTTAATTTTATTACCCTTTAGGCAACTCATTAAATGAGTTGCCTTTTTATTGGGTCAAATTTGCTCTGAAAACCACCTTCAAGTCCCCCCTTAAAATCCCTTAATAAAATGCACTTTAGATGGCTTTTAAACACGACAGTTTTAATCAGCTTTAATACTTACTAGCCCTTGAATGCATTTACCTTTAGAATACGCACTATAATTTTATTCTATTATTTACATATATTAAGGCGAAACGCAGATGGGAAGAGCTTACCAAAACAAAAAAGATTCAATGGCTAAGACTGCGGGTGCTAAAACTAAAGTTTATTCTAAGTACGGCAAAGAAATTTATATTTGTGCTAAAAACGGCGGTGTAGACCCAGATGGTAACTTATCATTACGTCGTTTAATTGAACGCGCTAAAAAAGACCAAGTTCCAGCACACGTTATTGACCGCGCAATAGACAAAGCAAAAGGTGGCGGCGGCGAAGACTACTCAGCAACACGTTACGAAGGTTACGGCCCAGGTAACTGTATGATTATTGTTGACTGTTTAACTGACAACAACAAACGTACCTTTGCTGATGTACGTGTTTGTTTTACCAAAGCAAATGCTAAAATTGGCGCTCAAAACTCTGTTTCACATTTATTTGATCACCTTGCTATTTTTGTATTTGACGGTGATGACGACGAAGCAGTACTTGAAGCGCTTATGATGGCTGATGTTGATGTAACTGACGTAGAAGTAGATGACGGTAAAGTCACTGTTTTTGCTCCTCACATAGAGTATAACAATACACGTACAGCGCTTGAAGAAATGGGCGTGACTGAATTTGACGAAGACCTAATTAGCTTTGTGCCACAAATTGAAACGCCAATTGAAGGCGAAGACGTTGAAGTTATGGAACGCTTTTTAGCAATGTTAGAAGATTGCGACGACGTACAAAACGTTTACCATAACGCGCAATTCTAAAGAACAATTTAGTAAGTTAGAACGATTTTAAGCCAACAGCTATGTTGGCTTTTTTATTTTTAGAACGTGGTATAAATATATGAATTCCCTTGAAGAGCTTAAAAGTGGCAAGCTTGTTGGTGCTACTCGCCTGCAATTAGTAGAAGAGCTAACCACATTTCCTGAAGAAATTTTTAGCTTAGCTAACACGCTTGAAGTGCTCGATTTATCAAATAATAAATTATCAACACTACCTGATGAATTTGCCTGTTTAACACGCCTTAAGCGAGTATTTTTATCGTTTAATCAGTTTAAGCATATTCCTGCGGTTTTAGCTAAGTGCCCTGCTCTGATAATGGTTGCATTTAAGGGCTGTAAAATAACTGAGTTTAGTGATTATTGTTTACCAAAAAATATTGAATGGCTCATACTCACCGACAACAACATTACTGAGCTGCCTCAAACCTTTGGCCAATTTACACAGCTTAAAAAGCTCGCACTTGCGGGCAATCAACTTAAGCAACTGCCAAGTAGAATGGCGCAGTGTAAAAACCTTGAGCTTGTTAGGCTCTCTGCTAATAACTTAACACACGTAGACGACTGGCTTTTTGAACTGCCTAAACTTGCTTGGCTGGCGTTTGCCGGTAACGATTTTAATAAAGCTCAGTGCCTTACAAAGTGCAGCTTAGAAAATAAACCTCTTAACGATTACACTCTTAGCCATGTTATTGGTCAAGGTGCATCGGGCGTTATTCATTTAGCAAAAGCGGCTGATAACGCTGTAGCGATTAAGTTATTCAAGGGCGCAATTACCAGCGACGGCTACCCGCTTGATGAAGTAAATTGCTGCTTACAAGCAGGCGATCATGCTAATTTAATTAAGGTGCTTGCTTATATTGAACAAAGTGATCAGCTAGGTTTAGTGATGGAACTAATAGATAAAAGATTCGCTAATTTAGGCCTGCCTCCAAGCCTCGAAACCTGCACGCGTGATACCTTTAACAATGATTGCCATTACTCAACTCAGGCTATTTTAAAAATTGCACAGCAAATGGTAAGTACCTTACATCACTTGCATGTTTTTAAAGTAAGTCACGGCGACATTTATGCGCATAACACTATGGTTAACCAAGACCATGATGTTTTGTTTGGTGATTTTGGTGCTGCTACTAATTTAGCAATGCTCAGTGAGTATCAACAAAAGCAGTTAGAGCTTATAGAAGTAAGAGCCTTGGGCTGTTTAATTGAAGACTTATTAGGCACGGTAACCGGCGATGACAGGCAAAGTGAGCTGTTTGATAAAATGTCCGATATGGCAAAACGTGCGATGCAACCTTTATTAAATCAAAGGCCTATATTTACTGAGTTATTAGAAGGGCTAAATATATGACTCAGTATTAATTAAGTAAATTCTAAAAGGGGGCAATGTATAACGCGTTGCTCCCTTTTAGTTTATATTTTGTATTTATTCGAACTTCGAATTTATTTAGCGCGTTTAAACGGGTAAACCTGCTGTTTAAGCATACCTACCGGCATGTAATCCCCAACTACACCGTATGCTTCTGGCCACTCTTTTTGGCCTTTAACAGCAGTACCAAACGCGTAATCTAAAAACGAAAAATGCGCAGCATAATTGCGGTCAATCGCGGCTTTATCTGATGCATGATGCCAATGATGAAACTGCGGTGTAACCATAAAATATTTTAGCCAACCAAATCTAACGCGTACATTTGCATGGTTAAATACCGCTTGTAAGCCTACAATAATGACGTACAAACTAATTATTTGCTGTGAAAAACCAAGTACAAATATAGGCGTGAGCACTAAACTACGTGTTATAAAAATTTCAAAAATATGTTGGCGAGAGCCCGCTAACCAATCCATTTCTTTGGCGCTGTGATGTACGCCATGAAAACGCCATAATAAAGGAACTTCGTGATAAGCACGATGCACCCAATATTGCATTAAATCGGCCACGAGTATAATTAAAAATAACTGCACTACAAATGGTGTTTGCTCTATATAACCTTGAATAGTCGATGATACAGCCCAGCCAAAGCCGTAGTGCACAAAGTGGTTAGTAACGAGTAATACAAAACCAATAATTAAATGATTTACAAAAAAGTGGTTTAAATCACCCCGCCATTCGCTACGTAATATTTTTTGCTCTTTACGATGTGGTAGTAGCTTTTCAATCACGATAAATATGAGCGTTGAGCCGAGTAAATCTAAAATAAACCAATCGAGCCCTATGTAAGGTGTGTCGCTGGCAAACTCGTTTACCTCAACGTTTGGTCCGCCAAACATAATAGCCAATATAATAAAAAACCACGCTGTAGCTCCTAAGCGTTTATTGGTATTACGTACAAAGTTAAGTAGCCCTAAACTGCCCGAGACCAATAATGATGCGAACATAAGTTGGCGTAAAAAGTCGACGCTGTAGCTTTTTCTCAGCTCCGGTGTGGTTAAGTATTCAGGAAAATGAAAAGCTAGTACGCCTAAGCAACTTAGTATTGCTAAAAAGCAGGCTATGTAGCCACTTATGTTGCCCTCACCTATTTGTAGAT
Source organism: Pseudoalteromonas sp. SWN29 (assembly GCF_015864465.1). Classification (NCBI taxonomy): domain Bacteria; kingdom Pseudomonadati; phylum Pseudomonadota; class Gammaproteobacteria; order Alteromonadales; family Pseudoalteromonadaceae; genus Pseudoalteromonas; species Pseudoalteromonas sp. SWN29. The sequence continues at coordinate 25,648 of NZ_JADYXE010000002.1, read as the reverse complement.
GATTTGTGCGAAATATCTTTCGTGATAAAGCTTTGATCATTGTTATTATTCCTTGCTTCGTTGAGCTGATTGAGCACAACAAAATTTCCATTGGTTTACACGCCTTTATATTAACAAAATTTAGAGTATAAAAAATACACTTAATTAACCACCTCCTTTCTAAGTGTAAATATTCCTATAGCACATACGCAAAAAAGCCACGCAATGCGTGGCTTGGTTGGATAAAGCTAAACTTTTACAGAGTCAATTATAAGTACTGACCTAATGCTTTTACTTGGTCTAACATGCGGTTTGAGAAACCCCATTCGTTGTCGTACCAAGCCATTACTTTAACTAAATTGCCATCGGCTTTAGTTTGCGTAGCATCAAAGATAGATGACGCAGGGTTATGGTTAAAGTCGATAGAAACAAGCGGAAGCTCATTATATTGTAAAATATCTTTCATTGAACCCGTTGACGCTTCTTTCATGATTGCATTGATTTCTTCTGCAGTCGTGTCGCGTTTGGTGATAAACGTAAAATCAACTAAAGATACGTTGATTGTTGGTACACGTACCGACATACCGTCTAATTTACCAGCAAGTTCTGGTAATACTAAACCAACAGCTGCCGCAGCACCTGTTTTAGTTGGGATCATAGATTGAGTTGCACTACGAGCACGGTATAGATCAGGGTGGTATACGTCAGATAAATTTTGATCATTCGTATAAGAATGAATCGTTGTCATGCTACCTTTTTCAATACCTACTGTGTCGTTAATTGCTTTTGCAAGCGGTGCTAAACAGTTAGTAGTACAAGAAGCATTAGAGATGATGTGGCTATCAGCGTTAATTACATCACTGTTTACACCATGAACCACTGTTGCATCCATATCTTTACCTGGAGCAGAAACGATTACTTTTTTAGCGCCTGCAGTAATATGTTTAGCTGCATCTTCGCGTTTAGTGAAAAAACCAGTACATTCTAAAACGATATCTACGTTTAGTGCTTTCCACGGTAAATTTGCAGGGTCACGCTCTTGCGTTAACGTAATTACGTCATCGTCAATTAACATAGTGTTATTTTCAAGTGTTACTTTTTTAGAAAATTGACCATGAACTGAGTCATACTGCGTTAAATGTGCATTAACGTTAGCAGGTGCTAAATCGTTAATTGCTACAATTTTAATTTCGCTGTTTTGAGCTGACTCATAAAGTGCACGTAAAACATTTCTACCGATACGGCCGTAACCGTTAATTGCTACATTAATCATTTTAGACTCCTATTTAAGTTCACTTGCTTGGCGAGCAAGCGCTTCAATTGCTTGCCAGTCTTTATTTTCAATTAGTTGTTTATCTAGCATCCACGTACCACCAACACATATAACGTTATTAAGCGCTAAATAATTAGGTGCGGTTGCTAAGCTAATGCCGCCAGTTGGGCAAAAAGTAATGTGTGGTAATGGGCCACCGATTGATTTGAGCATAGCCGTTCCACCTGCAGCTTCTGCTGGGAAGAATTTTAAATACTTAAAACCGTGCGACGCAAGTTGCATAACTTCACTTGCAGTTGCAGCGCCTGGTAAAAATGGTATATCTGATGTTTTAGCCAAAGCAATAAGCTCATCGCTCACACCTGGACTCACCATAAAATCTGCACCAGCGGCAACCGAAAGATCAAAACTTGCTTTATCTACTACCGTACCAGTACCTATATAGGCTTCAGGTACTTCTGCTTTCATTAGCTTTATAGCTTCTGCAGCAATAGGTGTACGTAGTGTTATTTCTAAGGCTTTTAAGCCACCGTTATATAACGCTCTTGCAAGTGGTGCTGCATCTTCTAATTTTTCGATTACAACCACTGGCACTACAGGTGCCGATGCTAAGATTTTTTCAATACTCATTACTTGTTCCTCATTACCCAGTATGGCTAATATTTATTCAAGTCCAAAAGCACTCGCGCCTAAATCGGCACTGCTTACGATGTTTCTAAATCCAGTAAATAATTCTCTGCCTGTACCAAATGTGGCACTTGGTTGGCTAAGTTCTGCTTCACGTTTTGCAAGTTCTTCGTCGCTAACGTATACTTTTAATATTCCGTTTGGCGCATCAAGCGTCACTAAATCACCTTCTCGGATTTTAGCAATAATGCCGCCTTCTACAGCTTCAGGTGCTAAGTGAATAGCAGCTGGTACTTTACCTGATGCACCCGACATACGGCCATCAGTAACAATGGCTACTTTAAAGCCTTCATCTTGAAGCGTTGCCATTACTGGCGTTAACTTATGTAGCTCTGGCATACCTTTCGCTTTAGGGCCTTGCTCTTTTAGCACGGCAATAAAGTCTTGGTTTAATTCGCCACGCGTGTATGCATCTTGCAGAGCACCTTGCGAGCTAAATACTTTTGCAGGAGCAGTAACAACCTGATGCTCAATAGCAACCGCTGACACTTTAATAACGGCTTTACCTAAGTTACCTGTTAGAAGTTGCAGACCACCTTGCTTACTAAAAGGGTTACTCACTGGGCGAAGTACTTCTTCATCGTGTGAGTTTGCTGGGCAATCTACCCATTTAACTTTAGTTGGGCCAGTTGAGTTACTCATAATAAGGCTATCGTCTTTATCCAAACGAGGCTCTGTCATGTAAGGTGCTAAACCATCACCTAGCATTGTTTTAACGTCTGTGTGTAAATAACCGGCGCTTGCTAGTTCACGCATTAAGAAACCCATACCGCCCGCTGCTTGGAAGTGGTTTACATCAGCTGAACCATTAGGGTAAATACGTGTAAGCAGTGGTACAACTTCTGATAAATCAGACATGTCTTTCCACGTAACCTGAATGCCCGCCGCTTTTGCTATCGCAACAATATGAATTGCATGGTTAGTAGAACCACCTGTAGAAAGCAGGCCTACTAAGCCGTTTATGATCGTTTTTTCGCTGATCACATCAGCTAAACATGGGCTTTCTTTATCATCGGTAAGCTGCTTAAGCATAGTTTCTACAGCATTACCTGTAAGACCATCGCGAAGCTCAGTGTAAGGATTAATAAACGAGCTACCAGGAAGGTGTAAGCCCATTATTTCCATTAACATTTGATTTGAGTTTGCAGTACCGTAGAACGTACAAGTACCTGCGCTGTGATAAGACGCGCTTTCAGCTTCTAATAAGTCTTCACGGCTTACTAAACCTTGTGCAAATTTTTGACGAATACGTGCTTTTTCTTTATTAGGAATACCTGACTGCATTGGGCCTGCTGGTAAAAAGAACACAGGTAAATGACCAAACGACAATGCACCAATTAATAAACCCGGGACTATTTTGTCACAAACACCTAAACAAAAAACGCCATCAAACACATCGTGCGAAAGAGAAATTGCCGTAGACATAGCAATTACATCACGAGAAAAAAGCGAAAGTTCCATGCCGTCACGCCCTTGCGTAACACCATCACACATTGCAGGAACGCCACCAGCAACTTGTGCTGTAGCATCGAATTTGGTAGCAATGTCTTTAATTAAATCTGGGTAATCTTTGTATGGCACATGAGCCGAAAGCATATCGTTATATGAGTTGATAATAGCAAGATTTGGCTGCTCATCAGCCTTTAAGCGCGCTTTGTCATCACTGCTACAAGCAGCCATAACATGGGCTATATTTCCGCAACCTAAACCGGCACGAACTCTTGTTTGTTTTTTTGCGTGCGAAATACGTTCTAAATAATCTTGACGGGTATTTTTACTGCGTTCGATAACGCGCTGGGTAACTTCTTGAATACGAGGATGTAACATAATTTAACTCATCTCTATTAGTTAGAGGATAAAGGCTCAGTAGCAACTACAGACTCCACGTAAATAACTGTACTGAGCATCTTTGATTTACCCGTTCAAAGGTACGCTACCAGGGAGCCTCTCACAACAACCCTGACACCGGTGTCACTGTATTAACGCATAGCAATGACACCGGTGTCAACCCCAGGTAACAAAAATAGTTTAATATTTTAACATGACCGAATAATGACCTATTTGATTTTTAGGCACAAAGTATATTTTAGCAAGTTTAGAGCAAAAAAAAGCCCGAATAAGCGTCACTCATATTCGGGCTACTGTGAAAGTGTTTTTAACTCACTATTTTATCGCAGAGGTAGACTCACGTGTAATTAAGCGCGATTCAAGCGTTACCTGGTATGGTTGTTCTTGAGGCTGAGCTATATGAGATATAAGCTGTGTTACGGCTTGTTTTGTCATTTCCTCAACGGGCTGTGCAATAGTCGTTAAACCAGGCCAAATATGACGCGCAATAGGTGCGTTATCAAAGCCCGCAATAGAAATATCATCAGGTACTTTAAGTTGGCGCTGGGTAGCTAATTTTAATACCGCTGCCGCCATGTAATCGTTTGATGCAAATACAGCTGTTGGCCTAGGTGATAAGTCTAAAATACTGCGCGCGCTGTCGACACCTGAGTGATAACTAAAGTTACCCTCCTCTACTAAGCGCTCATCAAATTCTATTCCATGGCTTGCAAGTGAACGCCTGTAGCCTTTAAAACGCTGTTGCGTCGCACTATGATCTGGATGACCTTTAATAAACGCTATAGATTTATGCCCAAGACTAATTAAATGCTCCGTAATTTCAAATGCGCCTTGCTCATCGTTGCTACGCACAGAAATTGAGTCATCTTGAAGTAAAGCCGATGCAACTCTTGCGTAAGGAATTTTTTTAGATTTTAAAAAAGAAACGAGTTCAGCAAAATCACCAAAAGGAGGTGTTAATACAATGCCATCTAATCGAGAAGTCTGTAGTAATTGCTCAATATTATTAATAAGGGCTTCACCACGAAACTCACAAGGGTGTATCAATAAGTTATAGTTATTTTCTTTACATGCTTCTAAAGCGCCCGTTTGCACCCGAGTGATGTAACTTTTACTGGGATTATCGTAAAGACAACCAATAATAAAGCTACGATTTTGTGCAAGGCCACGCGCAATAGGATTAGGTGTGTAATCAAGTTCTTTAAATACCGCGAGTACCTTTTCTCGGGTAGCGGCACTTACATTTGGCTCATTATTTAAAACACGCGAAACGGTTTTTTTAGAAACCCCAGCATGGCTTGCTACACTATTTATGGTTACTTTTTTCATCTATCCATTATCCAAATACAACCAATAAGGCCTAAGCCCTATTTGCTATTGTGTAAACACGCAGCAGCGCCAATAAGCGGTATATTGTCTTGTGTTACAAGTGTTACAGGGATTTGCCCTGCGTACTGCGACATAATACCTTTTTGCGAAAATCGTTCAACAAAACGACTCTCTAGAAGTCTTGCTTGCATACGAGGCAGTATTCCACCGCCGATAAATAATCCGCCTAAAGCACCGTAAACAACGGCTAAATCGCCGGCAACACTGCCAATCCAATCACAAAATTGGTTAAGCGTTGCATCACAAACAGTACATTCACCGCTATTTGCTAGACTACTTATTTGTGCCGCGTCTAAATTCTTAGCTGTTACACCCTTAACTGCAGCCATGGCCTTGTACAAATGCGCAATACCAGGGCCTGAAAATACTGTTTCGATAGAAACATGCGGATGATCTTTACGTAACTCATTTAATAATAAAGTATCGAGCTCATTAACAGGTGCAAGCGATATATGCCCTCCTTCTGAACTTAAAACAGCGGTAGATTGCGACGTTCTAACTAAACACGCTGCACCAAAACCAGTACCTGGACCTATAACACCAATGTTTGCATTGTCATCAGCTTGACCCGATTTAACAATGACATTTTGTTTAGGATCTAAATACGGGGCGGCGTATGCAAAGGCAGCAAAATCGTTTATGACTTCTAGTTGTTGTAAATCAAAATGAGTTTTAAATTCACTGACACTAAAATGCCAACCTAAGTTAGTTAAATGCACTTGTCCGGCTTTGATTGGACCTGCAACGGCTAAACATGCGCGTTTAGGTGTAATATGCGGGACTGTTTGTAAATATTGCTCAAGCGCACTTTGAAGTGAGCCAAAATTAGCACTAGGAAAAATATTAATGTGCTCTATTACAAATTGGTTGGTGTGTTCATTAAAAGCAGTGATTAAAGCAAAGCGGGCATTAGTGCCGCCAACATCAGCAACTAAGATGGGATCAAATTGTGCAGAAGCGTTTGGGCTCATAGTATTATCTCTTTTGTTAAGCGACTCATGCTTATTATTTTACAATGGTGTACCATTGTTATTTATACTTTGAGCTATCACCTCAAAGTAGCTATCACAGTAAAAAAATGCTGCCTATAAAGATATAGACAGCGAATACGTTTTGACAACAAAATGATAAAACATTGATATTATGACACCGGTGTCAGCCGTTTATCAATTAAAATATACGTTAATTCACAAAAAGCTTGAAATTATTCATTAATAAACGAAAATGACACAATTATTTATCAAATTAATTAAGTTGTAACAATGAAAGGTAAAGCCACCTCATTTGATATTGCCCACTATGCAGGGGTATCTCAATCAACTGTATCTCGCGCTTTACGTAACAGCCATCTTGTTAATGAAGAAACACGTAAGCGTGTTTTTGATATAGCTAAAAAACTTAATTATAAAGTTGATAAAAATGCCAGTAACTTACGCACTCAGCAAAGTAGTACGCTTGCATTACTTTTATTTGAAGACCCCACTTCTGACGAATCACAAATTAACCCTTTCTTTTTAGCCATGCTTGGCAGCATTACCCGTGCTTGCGCTAAAGAAGGTTACGATTTATTAGTTTCATTTCAATCGGCCAGTGCTGATTGGCAAGCAGACTACGAAGATAGCCACAGAGCTGATGGTATTATTTTACTCGGTTATGGCGATTACATTGATTACCAACCAAAATTTAGCACCTTACTTGAACAAAATACGAAGTTTGTTTGTTGGGGTGCAACCGTTGATAACCGTCCCGATTTAACTGTTTGTTGTGACAACTACGGTGGCGGTAAGCTTGCCGCTGAGCACTTTATTGCTCACAGCAGAACTGATTGCGCTTTTATTGGTGATGCATCTGATCACAGCCCCGAATTTTTTAGTCGCTTTCAGGGGTTTAAAGACGAGCTATTGGCTAACAATGTTAATATAAACGAACGTAAAATGGCTAATGCTATATCCACCGAAGAATCTGGGTATCACGCCACTCGCTCGCTTATCGCTAATAATATTAAATTTAACGCCTTATTTGCCGCAAGCGACTTAATTGCTATTGGGGCTATACGTGCACTTAAAGAAGCAAATATTAACGTGCCTAAAGATGTAGCCGTAGTCGGCTTTGATAACATAGCCATTGCTAGTTATGTAAACCCACCGCTGACGACGATAGAGCAAAACACCACTGTTGCAGGGCAAATGCTCGTAGAGAACTTATTAAAACTGATACGTGGTGAAGAAGTACAAAGCACTCTATTACCTCCTATTTTGATTCCTAGAAAGTCGAGCTGAGCCTGCCTGATAAAATAAAGCAAAATTAATAAACCATTCTAATTGGCAGTTACAACTACTTAAATTTTATTCTCTATACTTTTATCTATTCATTTCACTTTTCGTTCTGATGTATTCCTATCTCACAAAATTCAAAATTTAAATATAAAAAAAGCCTCTAATGAGGCTTTTTGCTAAATTCTTTTTTAACTCAGACTAATAAGTTATTAAAAATCGTAAGACGCTGATAATTGAATTCTACGTGGTGATTGGTAAGACTCAGCTAAACCAAATGTAGCATTTCCATCGCCAGCAGCTATTTCTGCAGCTTCGTCGTAACGAGTTTCAGTAGCAGCATCAAATACGTTAAATACATCCATAGCTAAACGAACTTTCTGATCGTTAAAGCGAAGGTTATAAGTAAAGTTAAGATCTAAACGTGCTGTCCATGGTGTAGTACCCATGCTGCCACGAGGGAAACGTTTGTCACCTACATAGTAAGTATCACCGTAAACGTATTGATCAGGGTCTGGAGTATAACCTTGACCTAAAGCAGTCCAAGGACGACCAGATGCGATATTAACATTAGCACCAATTAAGAAGTCTTCTGTAACAGCAAAAGCACCATAAATTTTAATGTTATGACGACGATCTGCAGGTAAATTACCATTAGCACCATCCATTAAATAAGGGTAATCCCAATCTTGCGTAAGACCAGCATCATCTTGACCATTATCAGATTTAACAAAACCTTCGGTGTTACCGTAGTTGTGAGACCATGTGTATAGCGCTTTTAAAGACCAAACCTGATCCCATGTTTTCTCAAGTGTTAAATCAACTGATGCGTATTTACGCTTAGCTTCCGGGTAACCTAACTCTTGTGCAGTAAAGCTATATTCTTCAGTGGTGCCGTCACCATCAAGATCGAAATTGAAAGTAGCGCCATTACCCGGATTAAATAAGAACCAGTTCTCACCTAAATATTCACCATTTTCATCCTTAAAGATGTATGAGCCATCATCAATTTGATTACCTAAAACACGGTAAGTTGCCTTGATACCCCATGACCAATCATCATTAATTGCTGCTTGATAACCAATCATATACTCATCGTTATACATTGGTTCAAGATCTTTATCAGATAAGGTATTTGATGGTTTTGCAGTGCCGTCACCACCATTTATAATAGCAGAGTCACCTAGCTGTGTACCTAAACCTACAGGGGTACCGTCTGCATTTAATCCTTCATAGGCGTACCAAGTGTGTATATACGTTTCTGCACCAGCTAAACGGATATTAGTATTAGCCGCTACTGGTAGGTAATAACGACCAGCAGTGAAGAACAACTTACTATCACCATCGCCATTAATATCCCAAGAACCACCTAAGCGAGGAGCAATTTGGTTATCGATAGCAACAAATTCTTCGCCATCTGCATTGTAGTTAGTAAAGCTGTCATTACGAAGGCCTAGCGTCAGGGTAATGTCTTCTGTTACTGACCACTGATCTTCGATATAAATTGCCCAGTTTTCAACTTCGAATTCGCCACCACTTTTATAATCACGTACACGTGTTGTTTTCATATCTGCAGGTAAGACATAGCCATTAGGTAACCTGCCACCTTCTTCATATGTTCTGTAGTAGTAGTAAACGCCACCAGAGTTTTGTGTTGTTGAATTCGCTGTATTAGTTTCTGAATCATAGCCAAATTTTAACGTATGCTCATCGTTTAGGTAGTAATCAAAGTCAACGCGTAATTGCTCACGTTTATCTTCATTTTCACCAACGCTAAAGTTAACATAGCACGTAGTATCCTCACCTAAATCAGCATCTATGCCCGTAGGGCAATCATCAAAATCTGAATAATCCGTTTCTGAAAATTTAACTTCACCATACATTGCTGACATACTTAAATCATCAGTAAGATTACCTGTATAGCGAAGAGCAAAACTTTCTCCGCCTCGCTTATGAAAAGCTGTACCGCCATCTTCAGTATAATTACCATTTCCTTCAGGATCTGAAATTGTTTTTTCTGAATAAGTACGCTTATCACTGAAACCCCAAAGCATTAATTGGTGATCTTCGTTAATATTCCAATCAAAACGAGCTAGGTAATATGGGTCATCATCTTTTTCAACTGCTAAATCTGTTTGAGATGCATTACCGTATTCGTGGTCATTATCTCTTGCAGTATAAATACCATAGAAGAATAATGTATCTTCAACTATCGCACCTGAAGCATAAATACTTGTTTCAAATGAATTGTCGTAGTCGTCTTGGTTATTAACATATAAATCACCAATACAATGCCCGTCTGCATCTTCACAACGATCATTTTGTTTGTAAAGTGAGTTAGGAGCTTGCTCACTTAACGAGTCAGATGAATAAATCGTTTCAACACCAAAGTGAAAATCATTAGAACCAGATTTAGTAACTGATGAGATTAATCCACCGGTAGTACGCCCGAACTCTGCAGAATAACCACCCGTTTTAACTTGGAAGCTGTCGTACGCGGTGAATGGGATTGTTGCACCACCAAGGCCATTACGGAAGTTAGTCATATTTAGACCATTCACGTAATAAGCATTTTCAGCTACAGAAGCACCACCAAATGAAGCTTGGTCGCCAAAACGACTGTCCCCTTCAGTTGCGCCAGGCGCAAGCAATGCGACTGAAGTTACTGAGCGAGATATTGGTAGTAGCGCTAATTCTTCAGAACTAATATTTAATGAAGACTCTGAAACAGATACGTCTATTGCACGAATAGAGCCACCTACAACAGCAATTCTTTCGATATTACCTGTAGTTAGTGGAATTTGAATGAGAGCTGTTTTACCTACCCCTATAACAACATCTTTAACTTGGGCTTGGTCAAAACCAGATTGAGAAACTGTAATGTCGTACTTACCAACAGGTACTTGCTTGAGATCAAACTCACCATTTGCATCAGCAGTTAATGTTTTTGAATAGCCTTTAGTACTGTCCGTTATTGTAATTGTTGCTCCAGATAATGAAACACCTGACTGAGCTGTTAAGCTACCTTTAATAGCACCGTTAACGTTATCCGCCATTGCTGGCATTGCAGCACTTAGTGTCATAGCAACTGCAGCAGCAGTGAATGAGCGCTTAAATGTCTTAGTAAAATTATGGTTCATCTTGATTTATCCCTAGATAATTAGATTATTATTTTTTATATATTACGTCATTTAACTTTACATAAAACCTACTTATATAAAGCAATTAACATCTCTTAATCTATAAGAGAAACAAATTAATAACACAATAAAAACGAACTTACCAACTAAATGCGACAGCAATTAACAGAAAAACCATCAATAAAAACAATAAATTAACATAAAAACATGGATAAAACCAAAAAACTAAATGGTGAACATATTGTTCACAAAATAAATATGCATAATTATTTACAAGACTAATAAACCAAATTAAAAAACAGAGCTTAACATCAACATGGGAAGACATTAAAACTAAAATAGGAACAAAAATCACACAAATAATTTATAACTTTCTAGTACATATAATACAGATTAGTTAGCATAAATATTCAAAGCAAATTTGTCTCAATTGAAATTATTGCGAAAAGCAAAATTAACTTCAGTTAAAAAAAAGCTTCAAATAGAAGCTTTTTTCATATTTCGTAATTTTATAAATCCTAATTAAGCGACTCAGCAACTACAGGATAATAATCCCACACTTGTTTATCGCTTAAAGAACGTACAAGCTTAATGTATTCTGCGTGTGTCCAAGCAAGTGGCGTTGCTGAATTTGTGCCCTCACCTAACTCATAACCTGCTTTGTTTACGCCTACACCATCCCATACTTGTTCAGGTAGCATCATGCCGCTATTAGCAAATTGCTCTAAGCCTTTAACATAGCTGTTTTTAATCTCGCTTTGTTTTTTATCATCTAGCGCATTATTTGCATTTGCTGCAGCGATTTCATAATGCCCGCGCTCACCTGTAAAAAATGGCCATACACGACCACGTTGCCCTGGTGTGTTACTGCCGCTTTCGGCGTAATTAGTACCGATGGTTTCATCTTCGCCATAACCGTCGTTACCATAGCGGCGATAGCCTGCAAATGTGCCGCTACCATCGGTAAAGTTAAAGCTGTATTTAACTTGTAGATTATCTTCAAGTGTTTCGTCGTCATACTCTGGTAGCGTTTTAATGATGCTTGAATCGTTAGCGCTTCTTACTCCATAGCGAACTAATTCTAAAAATCCACCATCTAAAATCTGCTTTTTGTTAAAACCTTCACGGCCATTGTTGGCATTAATTTTAGTATTTGAGTTAGCGTTAGTATCTTGACCTATACGAATGAAATACTCGCCGTCGGTGCTATCACCTTTTAAATTACCTTGGGTGGTAAACATTTGTGACTCTATATCGTTGTTATATTTTTTAGCCGTTGCTAAATAACGTTCTGCATTTTGAGTATCACCACTGAGTGTTGCTATGTCACTGGCTGTTATAAGGCCTGCCACAATGGCTGCGGTTGTAGAGGGTGAATAACCATTTTGCTCTTCCCAGCGCTCTTGCTGTGTTGCAGGTGGAGTAATTTGCGTATCGTTCCATAAAATTTTAGCTCTTCCGCCATCAACTAAAAAGTCAGCTGCCGGTTTTAGCATGCGTGCGTACCAATCTTTAAGCTCGGTATCGCTTAGTACGTTTGCTTGATGTAACTTCCACGCGAGCATAATTGGCATAGCCGTTTGATCAAGCTGTACCCCTACCCACTCAAGTTCACCGTCTACATGTGTTTTTTGTAAAAACCAGCCAGTGTCGCCATTGTTACCGGGGGTTTTACTGTTAACTTGTACTTTTTCAAGATATTCGAAGGCAGTTTTAGCTGTAGCAGTATCACCCAAAGCCATAAACGCCATAGCTACTTGATAAAAATCACGAACCCATACCGCTTTATAACCCGTCGACCCTTCTTTGGCCGAAACCGTTTCACCCCAAGGGTTAGAAAGCGAGGCGATAAGCGCGCCCGCATTGGTTTTATCTTCTTGCGCTTTTAGCACCATTGCACTGGTATAGAGTAGCTTTCCGTTATCGGCTGTTTGCTTAACCATTGTATTTAATGGCTCAAGGCTTTGTAGATAATCCTCCCATCCTAGCGCTTCACCTTTACCGTTGTAGGCATCGAGCACACTTTGATAACCTTTAGATAAGCTCTGTGCACCTTGTTGCTGGCTTTGTATCTGCGTTTTACCAAAACTAAGTGCTAAATCAAACGTGGTATTACTACTTATACTGCCAAGCTCTGCAAACATACTGACATTGCCCGATTCACTCCCTGTATTTGCATATTGCTCACTGAGTCGTTGTTTAGTTTTAAGTGACGTAATACCATCGCTTACACCTGCAAAGCCAACGCTTTTCATTTTAAATGGAGTAGATGATTGCAGTGTTAAAAAGTTATCGTCTTCCCAAGCAACTAAACCTTGCTCAGTTGTTTTTGCAAAATCACCTAAACCGTTGTTGTTAATGTATGGATTAACAGCAACATACGCTTTTACACCTTCAAGTGATGTATTAAATACAGTACGCACTAATAGTGTTTGTCCGTCTGGATCGGTGAATATGTGTTTTTCGAGGGTAAAACGCCCTTGCTTATCTGTACTTGTTACTTTGTAAGCGAGCGAGAGCGGTCTGCCTTTATCATCTTTATGTAAATAATCAATGCTAACGTCTAAGTCGTCTGCTTCAGTAACTATAAAATCTTTACCGGTTACTACAAACTGCATATCTTTAATTTGCGCTTGGTGAATGAGTCCAAACATAGTTTCGGTGATCATACCTTTAGCAATTGAAAACCATACTTTTGATACTTCACCTGTCGCAGCGTTGTTATTATATTGGCCGTTTTGGTATTGCTCAAAAGAAGTACCAATCCCAGTTTTACCTGCGTAAGCCCAAAATGGTTCAACCCCTGGTGCGCCTGGAGCTGATGCAATCGTAGCGTCAATATTTTCGTTATTCGTATTTTGCACGCCACAGGCCGTTAAACCCAAAGTTAAAAGAGAAGCGGTAATAAGGTTATATTTTTTCATTGTGTGACCCTTAGTTTGAATTTTTAACGCGCATAACAGCAATCGCAGCAACAACAAATGATGCTGCACCAATTAATAATGCGTAAATAGGCTGGTTAGAAAATACGTGGCGTAAAATAAGCCCTAAAATACTGGCAGCTAATAACTGTGGAATGACGATGAAGAAGTTAAATATCCCCATATAAACGCCCATTTTATTACTCGGTAGTGCGTTACTTAACATGGCGTAAGGAAGCGACAAAATAGACGCCCATGCAAAGCCAACTCCTATCATAGGTATAATTAGCATTTTTGGATCTGTTATAAACATAAAGCTCGCTAGGCCTAATGCACCTAGTAGTAAGTTAAAGCAATGTGCGCCTTTTAATCCCATTTTTTTAACTAAAAACGGAATACACATTGCAGCAATGGCCGCAAAACCATTGTAAGCGGCAAATAAAATACCGACCCAGTCGGCACCATCGTTGAATGCTTTACTGGTTGCATCGCTGCTACCATAATGAAAGCTTGTTACTGCGGCTGTAGTGTATATCCACATAGCAAATAACGTAAACCAGCTAAAAAACTGCACCCACGCTAGCTGCTTCATTGCCTCTGGCATAGTAAATACATCTTGTACTACTTGATAAAAGCCGCCTTGTGTTTTATTAGCGCCTTTTAGAGCACCCGCTATCCACTGCACAATACCAAACGCTAATAAACCACCAGCAAGTAAATACAGCTCTTTTTCAAGCGCTAAGCCCATAACTAAAGCAAGGATTGCTAAACCTAGCACCACAAAAATAATGGCACCTTTATTGAAGTTGATATCGACTAATGCCGTGTTAGTCGGTTTGGTAGTTTGGTTTTCAAAAGCAGCTAATTGCTCAGGGCTATATTCTTTGGTTCGCATAACTGTCCAAAGAACTGCAACTAGTAATACAACCCCACCCCAATAAAATGAATATTTAACAGACTCAGGTATTTCTCCTGCAGCAGCGGTATTACTAACATCAAACCAATTAGTCATCATCCATGGTAATGCTGAGGCTAGTACAGCACCAATACCAATAAAAAAGCTTTGTAAGCCGTAGCCTGTAGCACGTTGTTTTTCTGGCAAGTTATCGCCTACAAGTGCTCTGAAAGGTTCCATAGTAACGTTGATTGATGCATCCATAATCCACAACATACCTGCAGCAATCCAGAGCGTTGGCGAGTGCGGCATAATAAAGAGTGAAATAGTAGTAAGTACCGCCCCTATAAAAAAGAACGGACGACGACGACCAAAACGTCCCCATGTTTTATCACTCCAATAACCAATTATTGGTTGCACTATTAAACCCGTTAAAGGTGCTGCTACCCATAAAATAGGAATATCATCAACTTGTGCGCCTAGCGTTTGAAAAATACGGCTCACATTGCCGTTTTGCAGTGCAAAACCAAATTGAATGCCTAAAAAACCAAAGCACATATTCCATATTTGCCAAAAGCTCAGATTTGGTTTGTTGCTGTCATAATTATTATTTTGATTATTCATGATTAGCCTTATTAGTTAACACTGCGCTACTAAATGCGTTTAGCGTGAGCGTAAGCTTTGTAACTTGCCCGTCGGTAATGAGCTTCGTGGTATTTTGTTCAAGTAAGTCGTGTAGCGGTTTATTTTTTTCAAAGGTATTGGCTTGCTCTGCTATTAAGTTAATAACCACAGTTTGTGGCTCCTCACTAAAATTACTAAATACATAAATCGATTGCTGGCCTAACGTGCGTACAAAACCAGCAACGCGTTCGCTACCACTAAGCGAAAGCGCTGTCATACTTCCACCTACAACAGCCGGCAAACTATTGAGCGACATTATTGATTTATAATAATCACGAAGTGATGCTTGCTCGCTCGTTAAGTTAGCGCCATCGAATTTGCCGTTATTCATCCATGCTTGATGCGCTGGGACACCAATGTAGTCAAAAATGCTGGTGCGAGTAGATGTGCCAAAACCTGCGTTTTCAGATCCATCCTCCCCCACATCTTGGGCAAAATATAATAAAGTAGGTGCACGACTAATTAAGCTAGAAACGACCATTGCTGGTTTCCCCCAGCGTGCATCACCTGCAAAATCAGGGCTCGCAATGCGTTGTTCGTCGTGGTTTTCTAAAAAGTGCAACATGTGCGATTCAATATCATTAACGTGGCTTTGGGCGGCAAAAATCGTATTAGCAGCTTGCTTACCCTGCATAATGGCTTTTAATGTGTCGTAAAAGCCGACTTTGTCATACAAATAATCCATTTTTCCTTGCTGAATATACGCTCTGTACATTTTCGGGTTATAAACTTCAGCCAATAAAAATGCATCAGGTTTTTGCATTTTGATTGATGAGTTTAAAAAGCTCCAAAATTCAACCGGCACCATTTCGGCCATATCGTATCTAAAGCCATCAACGCCTTTATCAAGCCAGTACAAAGTGATATCTCTAAATTTATACCAACTATTAGGAAGCTCTTTATTTTGCCAAAACGCATAATGAGCGCGATAATCTTGATGTTCTAACTCTTTAGGTAAGGTAGGAAAGTCATAGCTGCCATCAGGCTTTACCCCGTAGTTAACTTTTACTGTTTCATACCAATCGTTTATATCAGGTTTTGGTGCTCGCGCCCCATTACCCGTCCATTTAGCCGGTGTTTCGTCAAAAAACCCATCAGCTAATGGGTGCGTATTACCACCTAAAACGGAGTAACTTTCTGACGCTGGTACTTGAAAAGACTGCCCAGGTACATAATAAAAGTTGTTCTTTTTATCGTACTCTTTGTTGGTGTCGTCTTGTTCACCAAAGTCTTTTACCCCTTTGGGTTTTGCTACTGATTTATAATTACGTGCAACATGATTAGGCACAATATCAATAACCACTTTCATACCATGTTGATGAGTGCGCTCAATCAGATCACTAAACTCACCCAACCTATTAGTCACATTTATGGCTAAATCGGGGTTAACGTCGTAGTAATCTTTGATTGCATAAGGTGAGCCTGCACGGCCTTTAACTACATCAGGGTCGTCTTGCGTAATCCCATACTCGGTATAATCGCCCACTAGCGCATGATGTAAAACACCGGTATACCAAACATGGGTCGTACCCAATTCTTTAATACCTTTAAGTGCAGCATCATTAAAGTCGGCAAATTTGCCTACACCATTTTGCTCTTTTGTACCCCAAGGTAAATTTGCGGTTTGTGTGTTACCAAATAAACGTGTAAACACTTGGTATACAACAGGCTTTGTTAACTCATTTTGCGCCTGTTTAGGCATTTGCTGCGGTTCGGTTTTATTATTATCTGAGCAGGCACTTGTTATAAGTGCGCTACACAGTAATGCGGGTACATAAACTGATTTTTTCATTGTGTGTCTTTTTGTCAGTAGTGTTATAGCTTTATACTAAAGATAACTGCAGCAAGCATACAGTTGCTGCATACGTATTCACTTAAACATTCACGGCGTATTAATCACTAATACCGTGGCAGCCATTGGCTTTAAGTCAATACTGTTAGTTAGTTTAAAAGTGTGTTGTGTGAATAATGCCTGCGCATTGGCATTTTTTGGTATAGCTTCTTGCATGTAATCAAGATTATGCTTTTGTGTTACTTTGTTTTTATTCATAAAAACTAATACAGTTTGCGTGTCACTAACGCGAGCATAACTATAAACACCATTTTGCGGACTAAAATGAACGAGCTTACCCTTTGTAAGCGCAGGGCTTTGCTTTCTAAAGTTAAGTAGCGTGCTAATGGTCTTGTGCATATCGCGCTGCTCTTCGCTTAAACCAGCACCTGTAAACGCATTAGTTTTTTGATTTTTGAACCCACCAGGAAAATCAATTCGTATATCACCATGATCTTTACTCGGCGTGTTATCTAATATCACTTCCGTTCCGTAATACATTTGAGCAATGCCGCGCGTTGTTAAAAATAACGTCATCGCCATTTTAGTTTTAGCTAAGTCTTGCCCAAGCTCTGTATATACTCGGCTCATATCGTGATTATCAGCAAACACCATAATGTTGTTGGTATCTGGGTATAAAAAATCGTTAGCTAATGACTGATATACTTTAACCCAGCCTGTACTCCAGCTTTCATCTTCATTTAAAGCTTGAATTACCGCTTCTTGTAATGAAAAGTCCATTACACTGGGTAAGCTTGATGTGTACCCATCTTTATTTACTTTGCCGCGTTGCCAATACGACGCTATTGCAGGGTTTGAAGTCCACTCCTCACCAACAATATTAAAGTGTGGGTATTCATCCATAATGGCTTTTGTCCAATCACTTAAAAACGCTTTATCTGAATAAGAGTAAGTATCAACACGAATACCGCTTAAATCGGCGTATTCAATCCACCAAATAGCGTTTTGAATTAAATATTCACTTAAAAGTGGTTGGCGCTGATTTAAATCAGGCATGCTAGCAACAAACCAACCATCGCTAAATTGGCGTTTATCGTAGTTGCTTGCGTGTGGGTCTTGAATTGTTTGGCGCGCATGGCTTGTCGCATTTTCACCATTTTTAAATTCGCCATTAAAGTTAATCCAATCTTGGGTGGGTTTGTCTTTAACCCAAACATGTTCAGAGCCAAAATGATTAAGTACCATATCCATAACAAGACCAATGCCCTGCTCTTTAGCCTTTATTGATAACGTTTTGTACAACTGGTTTGAACCCATACGTGGATCAACGTTATAAAAATCTGTGATCGCGTAACCATGGTAAGAATAGTCAGGCATGTTGTTTTCAAGCACAGGTGTTAACCAAAGCTGTGTCACGCCTAAATTATTTAAATACGGTAGCGAATTAATTACGCCTTGAATATCACCGCCATGTCGCCCGCCTTTAAAGCTTGGACTTGCACCCTCTAGCATACCTTTAACTGTATCGTTTTTTTCATCACCATTAGCAAAGCGATCAGGGTTAATTAAATACAAAGTATCTGCATTTGTGAAACCTTGACGTTGCGCGCTATGTTTATCTCGGGTAAGTAAAGGAAATTCAAAGCTATGTTCAGGGTAGCTACTCTTAAATTGTAGCGTTCCTGCTTTAGCCATATCGCTAATGCTTAAATGTAGAAAAGCATAATTAGGGTTGTCGGTGCGCGTTACGTTATTAAGTTCAACCCCTTTATACTTATCTAATTTAAATTTTTCGTTAGCTATATTTTCCTCGTGCACGAGTATCGTAATGTTATTTTTATTCATGCCTATCCACCAATTGGCAGGCTCTACATTAAGTGCATAACTAAAGCTTGGTAAGCTACATGCGCTTACTAGTAAAAGTGTGTTTAAAAATCGCATTATTAAACCTTTTTAATACTGGCTAAAAAATCTTGATGAGTTGGTAGCTGCGCAACTGTTGAGTTTATCAATGTTTTTAAGGTAGAAAATAAATCGCTCAGTTGCTCATCACTTAACGAATCCACAATACTATTGTAGTCATCAGGGATAAGCCCTTGCCCTATCATTACTTGCTGCCAAGCAACCTCAGCAAATAGCTCGTCGTCTTCGCGTACTACCTTGCCAGTTTGCTTAAATAATTTCATTTTTTGGCTCAGGGAGTTAGGTATATCCATTTGCCTACATTGGCGCCAAAATGGGGAGTCTTCTCGTTCGGTGAGTTTGTAATGTAAAATAATAAAATCACGTATGTGCTCTATTTCTATTACGCTTTGTTTATTAAACTCCGTTACTAACGCATCGCTAATACCGTTGTGTGGAAATAGCTTAATTAAACGCGTAACCGCAGTTTGAATTAAATGAATACTGGTTGACTCAAGCGGCTCTAAAAAACCACTTGATAAACCAACCGACACCACATTTTTATGCCACTGCTTTAAGCGTCGACCTGTTTTGAATTTTATAACGCGTGGCTCTGTAATTGGCTCAGCGGGTAATTTTTGAAGAAGCAGCTGTTTAGCATCATCGTCTGATAAATATCGGCTACAATAAACAAGGCCATTACCAATACGGTTTTGCAGCGGTATTTGCCATTGCCAGCCTGCACTATGTGCAATGGAGCGCGTATAAGGCTTTAGCCCATTGGTACTGTGTGTTTGAACGGCCACAGCACTATCACAGGGTAAGTAATGAGACCAATCAATAAACCCTGTATTAAGTGTTTGCTCAATTAACAAGGCACGCAGCCCTGTGCAATCTATAAATAAATCACCACTAATTTGACTATCGTTATCAAGTGCTAGGCTTTTAATATTGCCTGTATAGCATTGTTCAACATGGTCTATTTTTGCATCTATATGTTTAACACCGCGCGATATAGCCAACTTTTTTAAATATTCGGCGTAAAGTGTGGCATCAAAATGGTACGCGTAACTCAGCCCAGGTAGTTGGGTATTAGGAATTGTATTGAGTGGCGCAAATTTATGCTGTTTAGCAGCTTGGTAATTGAGTGAAAAATCCCATAGCTCGTCTTCGCAACCCGTAACTTGGCCTTTTAACCAAAAGTTATAAAAATCACAAAAAGGAAAGTCTTTACCAAACGAGCCAAACGCATGCATATAACTATGCTTTGGCATTTTCCAGTTTTCAAACTCAATACCTAATTTTATTGAAGCATTAGTGGCATTAATAAAATCTTGCTCGTTTATACCCAGCGCGTTATTGAGCTGAACAATCGGCGGAATTGTTGCTTCGCCCACTCCAACCGTACCAATAGCCGATGATTCTATTAGTGTGATATTAATTACTTTACCTAACACTTTATTAAGCAGTGCTGCTGTTATCCATCCTGCGGTACCACCGCCTGCAATTACCACGTGTTTTATTGATTTCATATTATTATCCACGTTTTATTAAATTTAAGTACGGTTAAAAAGTTAGGTAAACTAGCTATAAAAAAGCCCCTGTAACACAAATTACAAGGGCTTCTACACACAGTTTTTATTATAGCTTGTAGCTAAAGCCTAACAAGTAAGTACGACCGTAATCTTGGTAATCACGTACTTGAAGTGCATTGTCGCCTGAAAGCGACGTAAACGGTTCTTCTGTCAAGTTTTGTACTTGGAACTGAATTGATAAACCTTCAAGGCTTTCAATACCCGCTTCACTAAAGTCGTAACCCGCTTGAACATCCCAAATAGTTTCACCTAAAATATCAACTTGTTCCGTGTCAAAGCCTAAGCCATATACATCGCCTTTAAAGGCACTACGTTTACGCATACTGGTACGTAACTGCATGCCATGCATTTCGTAGTAAACCGTTAAGCTTTGAATTTTATCTGAAAGACCCGGTAGTTCGTATTCGTTACCATTTTGGTCTTCAATATCAGACTCAATACCGGTGTGACTAGCAATTAAACCAAAGCCTTCAAGAGACGGATGAAATATTTTAAATGGTAATGCCAGTGATAGCTCGTAGCCATATAAATCGCCACCGCCGCCATTTATTTTACCACTGCCAGTACCCGATGATGTTGCTGGTAATTCTCCAGTAGATGGATCTGCAACACCCGACATATCAATTGCGTAAGTACCGTCAAAAATCCACTGAGTTAAATCTTTATAGAAAAACGCAGCAGAGAAGTAACCTTCATCGCTAAAGTAATTCTCGTAAGTAAAATCGTAACCAGTTGCTTCTTTAGGCTCTAAATTTGGATTACCACCCGACACAGACCAGTAGTTACCATTTTCATCTGGCGTTTGATTATATGACGCATTAACTGATGAATTCATTTCATCTAAACGTGCACGAGAAATTGTTTTAGCAGCACCAAAGCGTATTGTTTGTTGCTCATCAATCGCAAGTGACAGGTTTAAGCTAGGTAATACGTGTGAGTAATCATGACTTATGTCTGTAGGTGATGTAACAACGACACCATCAACAGTACTAAATGCATTACCTTGTGATGATTGATCAGTTTGTACATAGCGCACGCCAACATTACCCGTTAGTGCAAGGCCGCTTACTTCAGCATTAATATTTGCTTGAACAAATGCAGAAGTAATTTCTTCTTTTACAGTCCACGATTTAGTCGCATGACTTGTATTTGTTAAGCTCTCTGCAAGTAAGTCGTAATAACCATCGTTAACTAAACCATTTACATCATAAGCAATCATGTCGCCCATGCCAATAAAGCCTAAATCAACACTTCCGTTGCGGTACTGTTCTGGCACGCTAAGCATGCCTGGGTTATCTAATGAGAAACTAGATAACGTCATGAAGTAACCTTCTGAATCTTTTGTTTTCTCACGTTCTTTGTAAGACATACCAAATTCAATAGAGCTTATGTACTCGTTTTCTAATACCTTTGAAGCGGCTATTTTTAATGTTGATAATTCATCTTCAATAGTAGGTGCATTTATAAAACCGTCTTGCGCTTGGTTTTCATATTCAGTACCAGTTAAACCGTATTTATCGTTAAGTGCAGAGCTTGCACCCCACGAAAGCGGGCCACCTAACTGAATTAAACCATAATCGCTATAATCTAAATCATGTGAAAAAGTAGCCCCAGTGTTACCACCATTAAATGTGTAACCTAAGTTATCTGCTACACCGCGAGCATCGCCACGGCCAGTGCCTGAATAGCTTTCAACACTCCAGATTTTACGCTCTACTTGTGAATAACTTGCATCAAACTCTACTGACCACGAATCGTCAATATCGTATTTAGTATTAAAACCAAAAGCTGTAAGCTCGGCTTCGCGTTCTTCATAGTCATTACGAACTACAACACGTTGACCTTGGGTTACAGCGCTTGTTATAAAGCCTGACGCTTCATCAACTACTACACTGTTTGAGTCGATACTACCTTGTCCCCACGCAAATGGAACTTCAATACCGCGTAAGATTTTTTCATCTGTAAAATCTACATATAACGCATCAAACGTCATACTTAGATTGTCTGTAGGTGCAGCTTCTAAAACAAGCATTGCCGAATCACGCTCAAGCGTTGATGAACGCACGTAAGGTTTAGCACCACCTAAAATTGAATAATCGTTACCATTTTCATTGAATTCTGGGTAACCCCACGAGTTCCAACGTTTTTCTTGATTTGGTGAACTCATCGTATTTAAAGCAAATGCAACACCAATGGTATCGTCTGCAAACT
This sequence comes from Pseudoalteromonas sp. SWN29, assembly GCF_015864465.1. Classification (NCBI taxonomy): domain Bacteria; kingdom Pseudomonadati; phylum Pseudomonadota; class Gammaproteobacteria; order Alteromonadales; family Pseudoalteromonadaceae; genus Pseudoalteromonas; species Pseudoalteromonas sp. SWN29. The sequence continues at coordinate 3,059 of NZ_JADYXE010000002.1, read as the reverse complement.
GGTCAATGTATGAAATTGTACCTCGATAGCCGTCATCATTACCGTCTGGGTTTAATTTATCAAAGCTGGTTTGCTCATACTGTCCATTTACTTGAACAACACGTTCGCCTTTACTTAAAGGACGAACTGTTTGCATATTAATTACACCTGCAATGCCTTCAGCATCGATACTTGCATTTGGCGTTTTATATACAGTTACACCGCTCATAATTTCTGATGGGTAAAGGTCAAATTCTACGCCGCGATTATCACCAATAGATACCTGTTCACGACCATTAAATGTAGTACCACTTTCGTTTTCACCAAAACCACGAATGGAGACACGACTTGCGCGACCATCTAAGCGCTGCGCTGTTAAGCCTGGTAAACGTGCGATTGATTCAGCAATTGAAGAGTCTGGTAGTTTACCAATATCTTCAGCTGATATAGATTCTACAACCTGAGTAGAGAAGCGTTTAGTGTTAATAGACTCAACCACACTGCCACGAAAGCCTTTAACTTCGATAACTTCTACATCATCTTTTTTTATTGTATCTTCTTGAGCAGCCTGTGTAGCAAAGCTTGATAAGCCTGCAGCTGTTAATGCCAAAGTTAATATACTTGGTTTGAACATAGACATAATGTTTTCCCGTTACCCATATTGTGATACCCGCGTTAAATGTTTAAGTGATAGTTAAACAAGGCGAGCTAATTTTGTTGTCAGGATGAATATTAACGCCAGATTTATTTTATTAACAACTTTATGCATACGTATTCAACAATTAAAGCTCTCTTTAATATTAACATAAAACTCACAAGGCTGCTTTTAACCACATGATTTTATTAAATATAAATTAAATAAAAAACACAGGGCACACATCAATTGTTAAATCGATTCTATTGAAACTTAATGGCACCTTCATTTAAATGTAAACAAGGTGAAATTAATTATCGCTGTTATATAAAGTTTAAATTATTCCATATTTACCAAGCGTTAAATTGGTCAGACCATTCTATATAAAGCCTAGGGTATATTTCCCTTACAGTACAAACTGTTAGATTAAATTTAACTAACAAATCAATAATTGACGTAATTGGTAAACATTAAACACACAAATCGAATCTCCCTAAAGCTGCGCTAAGCGCTTATTTTTAATAATTTTATTGCATTATTTTTAGTGCATACGTATGCAGACTTTTTACAGGATTAAAGGCTTCACGTATGCTTTTTGCAAATAACGTGATTAATCGTAATCACAATAAAGAATAGTCTAAATACTGTGTGGAATGACGGAGAAAAGCATGACCCAAAAGCAGTGGTATAAAGGTGCGGTTATTTATCAAGTTTATCCGCGTAGCTTTCAAGATAGCAACAACGATGGCATTGGTGATTTAAAAGGGATTATTAATCGTATTGATTACATTAAGAGCTTAGGCGTTGATGCAATTTGGATTTCACCTTTTTTCAAATCGCCAATGAAAGACTTTGGTTACGATATTAGCGACTACCGCGACATTGACCCACTTTTTGGTGACTTAAACGATTTTGATGAACTTATTAGTCAAGCCCACGATCGAGATATTAAAATAATTATAGATCAGGTATTAAGCCATACATCAGATCAACACCAGTGGTTTTTAGATAGTCGTGATAATTTAACAAACGACAAAGCTGATTGGTATGTATGGGCCGATGCTAAAGAAGATGGAACAGCTCCTAACAATTGGCTGTCTATTTTTGGTGGTGGCGCATGGCAGTGGGAACCTCGCCGTGGGCAATATTATTTGCATAACTTTTTAACCGAACAACCCGATTTAAACTTTCATAATCCTGACGTAAGACAAGCTGTACTTGATAACGTAGAGTTTTGGCTTAAAAAAGGCGTCGATGGATTTAGACTCGATGCTATTAACTTTTGCTACCACGATGCATTACTTCGCGATAACCCTGCTAAACCAAAAGACAAACGTCAAGGTCGCGGCTTTAGCGAAGATAATCCGTATGCATTTCAATATCATTACTACAACAACACTCAGCCAGAAAACATTGAGTTTATGCAAGACATTCGCACATTACTTAATAAATACCCAGGTACTGTATCGCTCGGCGAAATCTCATCAGAGGATTCATTAGCGACTATGGCACAATATACCCAAGGCGGTGACAAACTGCACATGGGTTATAGTTTTGAGCTATTAACAAATGATTATTCAAGTGAATATATCAGAACTACGGTTCAAACTCTTGAGCAGCGTATGACTGAAGGCTGGCCGTGCTGGGCATTTAGTAACCATGACGTAGAGCGCGTAGCAAGTCGTTGGAGTGAAAACGGCGAGATAAACCCTCAACAATGTAAAATGCTAACCGCCCTACTTGCTTCCCTTCGTGGCAGTGTGTGTATGTACCAAGGTGAAGAGCTAGGTTTAGGTGAAGCATCTGTTGCTTTTGAAGATTTACAAGACCCATATGGCATTACATTTTGGCCTAACTTTAAAGGGCGCGATGGCTGTAGAACGCCAATGCCTTGGGAGCAAGCTGATTCATCTCATGCGGGTTTTAGTGAAGTAAAACCTTGGCTACCTGTTGATGATGCACACAAACAGCAATCAGTCGCTGTGCAAACTAATGATAGTAACTCAATTTTAAACGCCTATCGTGAATTTATGGCGTGGCGCAAAAGCCAAACTGTTTTACTTGAGGGTGATATTGAATTCATCGAAACGCCTGAGCCTGTGCTTGCTTTTTATAGAACCCTTGGAGCGCAAAAAATGCTTTGCATGTTTAATCTAAGTTCGCAGCAAACAGCTATTAATATGCCAATATCAATCGTTAAAGAATATAACGAGCTTAGCCATCACAGCGCAAAGTTAAGCCAAAACACATTAACGCTTGAGCCTTATGCTTGCTTTTATGCAAAGTGTTAATAATTTGAAGTTATGCTTAGCGCTATAACTAAGAGTTACACCCCGTCCTGAAGTGAACTACCCATCGACGCCACTACATGTCGATCAATGGGCTTCTACAGTCTAGCTTTTGAATGCTAGGCTGCTTCTTTTTTCTCAGATCCAACAGCTAACTT
>NZ_JADYXE010000158.1:0-618 GCF_015864465.1 Pseudoalteromonas sp. SWN29 | reverse complement strand
AATCGCCCCAGATGCCGGTCGCGTTGACGTCGGCTCCGCGCGGCAGTGCAAGGAGGGCTGCTTTGAAGCTGCTCGACTTCTCGGGCGCCGTGAACGTGATCGACAGGGTCGCCCCCGCCGAGGGTGCAGACGAGATCGTGAAATAGCGACGCGCTCCCCGCAGGTCGGGCGACGGGTGCGGCAACGAGAGCTCAATGTATTGACCGGCCCGGAACGCGAGGGTGCGGTGCGGGGCAAAGGTGAGTTCCCACGTGCCGGGAGCTATCTCTTCTGTTTCGGTGAGTGTCATCCGGATGGTGCGGCGCTGGGTGAAGGCGAAAGCGACCAGGTTGCCGATGAGGAGTGCCAGCAGCGGGTCGCTGTAGAGGCTGCCGATGGAGAACGGGATGGCGACGAGCAGCGCGACGAGGGCGGCGACGCTGAGGCGTTGCCACCGTCGTGGCGGTAGCGTAAGCGGTTCGCTGAGCATGAAGCCGACGAAGAAGATCAACTGCGACGACGTGAAGGTCGCGGCAATCGCTTCGGCAATGTCACCGCCATTGGCGAGCGTGAGAGCGATGCGGATGCTGGCCGCGAGCACCACAAAGGTTATCCCCAGATCGAGGCGTTGCGTGCGAT
>NZ_JADYXE010000157.1:0-619 GCF_015864465.1 Pseudoalteromonas sp. SWN29 | reverse complement strand
GCTCTTCAGCCACGTGGCCAACATCGGTGACGTGCGCAGCCTCATCATTCACCCTGCATCGACGACCCACTCGCAGCTCTCCCCCGAGCAGCAGTTGACCGCCGGAGTCACACCAGGACTGGTGCGTCTCTCGGTGGGCGCCGAGAACATCGAGGACATCAAGGCCGACCTGCAAACCGGTTTCGATGCCGCCCGCGCGACAGCCGCAGAGGCTCGCGCCCGCGTCTAAGACTGCTGGCTTCACCAGTGGCGGCAGTGCTCTTCGGAGTGCTGCCGCCACTGCCTCGTTAGCGCGGTCGGCAGCCACCAGCTTCGTAATAATTTCGTGCCACACAGAATAGTTCGCGATACTTAAGGCGACATGGACTGGCAGACACCTGAAGACACTGTTCCTTCGGCATTCATCACTGACGCAAACGTGCGTTCGCTCCTCGGCAAGCCCCCGGCAACCGGCGCGTGGCGAGAAGGAGACCCCGCCGGGCACCGTCAGTTCGTCACCGTCACCGATCTCGCTTTGGAGTTCAGCCGCCGCCTTCCCTCAGCGCGTATCGCTTACGAAACGCACGGCACTCTCAACGACGACGCGTCAAACGCGATCCTCGTCGCCCACGCCCTCACC
>NZ_JADYXE010000156.1:0-623 GCF_015864465.1 Pseudoalteromonas sp. SWN29 | reverse complement strand
AATGGCAAGGTCACTTTGGTCTACCGCTGGAAGGACCGTAAGTCCACCAAGGCGCACACACAGCGTGTAACTTTGGATGACACACAGACAGGTCGTCTGACGGCTTCCATTGCTGTAGCTGCTACTGTGGCTGTAGGTGGAGATAAGACTCGTGAACTCCTGCTGTCCAAAGTGGCTGGCGAAGAGGGCATGATTCTGGCTGCGAAGTCTGGAATCTAAAGAGTTAAACTAAAGGTCATCTACGGGTGGCCTTCGTGATTAACTTTTGTATGAAATCTATTCAACTCACTAATGGGAGAACACCACTATGCGTAATCGTAATGTAATCGAAGCTGAAATCGCTAAACTGGAAGCTGAACTGGCAGACGTTAAAGAGTATGAATGTGCTCGTGACTCCGCTGTCCACATCCTGAAGAACTTAGGGTGGACCCGCAAGTATGGCAAATGGGTCAAACCAGTAGCCAAGTGTGGTAGTGTTGGTATGCAGACTTTCGATGCAGACAAGATGACCCACATCAAGGTTGGGTACTTCTGTACCTCCACCAGCAACGCAGACATTTGGTATGTCCGTAAGGTCGAAGGGACTGACATTTGGTGTTCCCGTGTGTCACGTATTGAAGCAA
>NZ_JADYXE010000155.1:0-627 GCF_015864465.1 Pseudoalteromonas sp. SWN29 | reverse complement strand
CAAAAGATGATAAGGGTATTGTGAAGCAACCAAAAGATCGGTCAACCGATCAAAAATACCTTAACTGATCGGTGTTAGCAATAAGCGAGGCTTTTAAATAAATGGTGCCGACTAGCTAAGCCTAACGGGTAACTTATATAGACTACTGATCACAAGTCAGTTTTTTAGCTCTTAACTATAATACGTTTAATTCTAAAATCGAAAACAAAAAAGCCCCGCTATAAGCGAGGCTTTTAAATAAATGGTGCCGACTAACCGAGTCGAACGGTTGACCTACTGATTACAAGTCAGTTGCTCTACCAGCTGAGCTAAGTCGGCACACAAAACTGTGTGCTAAGGCACGTTCAATTTTAAAGATTGAGAACTTTTATAAAGCACTTAAAATAAAAAACCTTACATAAGCAAGGTTTTAAAATAAATGGTGCCTCGACGCGGAATCGAACCACGGACACGAGGATTTTCAATCCTCTGCTCTACCGACTGAGCTATCGAGGCACATAAACTGTGCTAACTAAAAGTAAAATTATTATTTAACGTCTAGTTTTAAAAATGGTGCCGACTAACCGAGTCGAACGGTTGACCTACTGATTACAAGTCAGTTGCTCTACCAGCTGAGCTAAGTCGGCA
>NZ_JADYXE010000154.1:0-629 GCF_015864465.1 Pseudoalteromonas sp. SWN29 | reverse complement strand
GACGACGCTGCGTCGCTTCCGGCGAATGGCGTGCTGCTCGATGCTCGCGCCGGCGAACGCTACCGGGGCGAGACCGAGCCGATCGATCCTCGTGCCGGCCACATCCCCGGGGCGATCAGCGCTCCGACATCAGCAAACTTGGATGACGCTGGTCACTTCCTCGACCCCGACACATTGCGCGAACGCTACGAAGCCCTCGGCGTCAGTGTCGATCGTGCGGTGGGGGTGTATTGCGGTTCCGGGGTGACGGCGGCGCACGATGCTCTGGCGCTGACGGTTGCGGGCTTCCGCCCGGCCCTCTTTCCCGGATCGTGGTCCGCTTGGGCCAATCAGCCAGAGCGACCCGTCGCGACTGGGGCTACGCCCTAACGGCGCGACGATCTAACGGCGTTTCACCGCGCTCCCTTTAACTGCCGAATGGCCCCGACGCCGAAGTGTCGGGGCCATTCGTGTGCGGGATTTAGGAAATCACATCCTGCAGCAGTTCTTCGTTGAGGTCCTTGCGAACCATCGACACGATGTAGCCGATCACAAGAGCGATGAATGGTGACAGCACGAGGAACCAGCCGAAGGCGTTGAGTCCGAATGCGGTGACGGTCGGGTCGACTCCGGCGGCAAGCGTGAGATCA
>NZ_JADYXE010000153.1:322-630 GCF_015864465.1 Pseudoalteromonas sp. SWN29 | reverse complement strand
GCTTCTGTTCCTGGTGATTATCTTTCTAGTAGTGGTTAAATAGCACGAATTGCTAAACCTTCCGCAAGGCCATTTGATATAGTGGCCTTATTGAAGCAAAACAACCAATCACAGAGGATTCACAAATGAAAGTACGTTTACTTAACCCAAGCATCTATGCCAATCCTAACTACCGCAAATTGCACAAGAAGGAGACTAGTCCGCGAGATCCTGACTCATATCCGGTTGTTGTAGATGGTTTCTTTAATGATTTATTCGATGGAACTATCTTCGAGCATAAATCAATCAAGGTTGGCGGCGACGAACTG
>NZ_JADYXE010000153.1:0-302 GCF_015864465.1 Pseudoalteromonas sp. SWN29 | reverse complement strand
TATGGACTCAGGGTTCGGCAGCAACTGCATTCTCGGCTGGTGGAACGATCCAGGCAAGCCTAACTCATGGAAGCCAGTCGGCCCGTTCGACTACTGGAACAAATTAAAGGCATCACGAGAAGTTGGCGAAACTGTAGGGAAGGGTTACTTATGATTATTTTATGCATCGTGCTTTACATCCTGGGCGCACTTCCGGTTTACGCAATTGCAAAAGACGTTAGCAATAGTGATAACAAGTGGTACGACATGGTAATCGTTGCCGCTGTCTGGCCCCTGGCCATTTCGCTCGGAGTGGTTAAGGG
>NZ_JADYXE010000019.1:0-78343 GCF_015864465.1 Pseudoalteromonas sp. SWN29 | reverse complement strand
ATTGCGGTTTCGTTTTCTTCAATTTCTGCAGTGATTTGCCATTCAATACTTTTTACTCGCGCATCTTTTTTAGGTCGCCCTTTACCTTCATAGACTTTATGCTCAATAAATTGCTGAGTCGCTATTTGATGATGCTTCATCTTTTTCGCTAATTTATCTAATGCGCGTTGTGCGTCAGTTTGACAAGAAAAACGTTGAGCTTGTAAATGAAAAAGATCTTTTTTGATGCCGGTGTGCGCTCGCTCAACTTGTCGAATAATACTTTTTTGTGCTCGGCTATTGGCTGCCTTTGAATAAATAACCATCCATCTTTGCTTTATCCCCATATGATTAACTTCCTCAACAACATATTGATAATTATCGTCAATTTTAACCCATTGGTTGGTTACAATAGCTGTTCTTATCGATGCTTTTTCAAGAGAGATTGTTGAAGGAACTAACGTGAGAAATTGAATTTGAGATAAAAACTCAGCATTACTTTTATGATAAAGTTTACAGTCAGCCACAAGATATTTAGGGCCTTCGCTTTTTTTGAACTCGTTAACAAGCGCCTTACTTCGCGCTTTAAAAATAGCGGTGTCGGCACTGTTTCCATCCCAATTTTTACAAGCAAGTGGAATGCCTCCATCTTGACTGACAATGATTTCCTGTACGACTTGTTTTAAATCTGGACGATGAGCTTTGCTATAACCGTGAGTGATTTTAATGACGTTTTCATCACTGTCTTCATCATCGAAAGCATATTCACCGGTAAGCGAGTGACTGGTTGTATCAAGTGATTCAAACGTTTTATCAACGTGTTCAATTTCACATGCTTGTCCGGAGACTAATGAAAATAAGCTTTCACAGCCAAACTCGAAACACTGGTCGAGGGTTCTACCGAGTTTGTGACGATTAAAGTGTGATGCTTGAACCCCTTCACGAAATAAATGTTCAAGCGGCAAGTTGGTAAAAAATTGAGGGCTGAGTGATAAAGGTCGATTGGCAAAACCTAGTCCATTCATGATCATGCCTTTTACGGCTTCACCTGGGGTGATTTCTTGTTTATCGTCTTGAGGTAAGTATTGATCTAAAAGGCTGACAATTTTTAAGTCTTCTATAACACCAGAAACAATACCGTGATGGTCTAACCGTTTGATTTTTAGATTCATATACACCTCAAAGTTGAGGTGTTATTTTATCAAATTAAGGAGGTTTAAGCGCTTAAATTAAATAGAAATTTTTGATATTGGTCTGATCAATGTCAGATAATAAGTAAGGTTTTAATTTAAGTTAAGCGCTTAAATTAGGTTCTTAAATTAAAATCGTGTGTATTGCCGTGTATGTTTGAGCTTTAGATTTATGGGCAATACATTTGGTTTACCGCTTTCAAAACTGCTGATTGGCAGCTTTTGATAGCTGTAAATATTCTAATGAGCATAAGTTAATATTATAAACCCTCGTAAATTTCTTTCTGAACAACTCAATTTTGATCATTTTCAACAACATATTTTATTTATTAATGGGGATTTTGAGTCTCTTTTTTTGTTTTGTATAAAACATAAAAATATCTACGTTACTTTCACTTAAATATTAATGAATTTAAATTGTTTAAAAACAGCGGTTTAAATTACTTCGTTTGAAAAAGAAACAAAAATGTAAAAATCAAAGTAAACGACTTGTAAATATAAACATCATATGTTTAACTTGATCGCAAGTTAAGCAAAGCTCTGAAACGAAATTAGGATACCAGGACGTTCATTCATTTTATCTGTGGCGCTTAACTAACAATAAAAATAGACAACATCATCACACACTGGCATTGAGAAAAACGATGCCGATAAACAGGAGAGCACACAATGCAGCATAACTTTAGGTTATCAGCAGTCTCTGCAGCTATTATTGCTTCGCTTATTTCATCATCTGCTTTTGCACAAGAAGATGAAGAAAAAGAGAAAATAAAACTACAAAAAGATATCGAAATAATTGAAGTCCAAGGGATCAAAAGTAGCTTACGAAAAGCGGTAAACGCAAAGCGCTTTTCCGACAACGTAAGTGACTCAATTCATGCTGAAGATGTAGGTAAATCAACAGATCAAAACATCGCTGATGCACTATCTAGAGTAACAGGGGTGAGTATTCAAGAAGAGGGCGGTGAAGGAACACGTATATCAATTCGTGGTGCCGGACCTTCTTTAAATCAAATATCAATGAATGGTGTCGCACTTACCGGTGGACTAAGTACCGATGGCTCTAGTGCGGGTGCTACTAACGATAACAGTGTTGATTTAAGCTCTTTTTCGTCAGATATATTGTCATCTATCGATGTAATTAAAACATCTTCTGCAGATAACGATGAAGGCTCACTCGGCGCAAGTGTTGTGCTTAGAACTGTAAAACCGCTAAATTTAAACAAACCACGTCGTTCTTTTACGGTTGAAGGGCGCTACAACGAGTTTTCTGATGAAAGTGACTCACGCATTAATTTTAGCTTTTCTGATAAATACTTCGACGACACCTTTGGCTTTATTATAACCGCCTCTAAAGATACCCAAAAAACACGACAAGATCGTATCAATACCGATTGGGCTAACGGCGCAATTCCTATTGTTGATTTAGATGATGCGACTGGCCGTACAGCACATGACACTGTTACAGGCAAAGCAATCAGGGTACTTGGCAATCAACGTGATGCTGATGGAAATAAGCTTTTTGGTGAAAATGGAGAAGCATTATTAAACCCACTGAGTTCACTTAATAATTACGACCCTGAAACGCAAATATTACATGAAGGTGATTTATTTGTTTTAGCGCGTGAGGTTATTGATTTTACATTAAATAATGACCAACGAGATCGCTTGTCAGTGTCTACAGGTTTTCAATACCAACCAACAGAGTCACTCGATATTCAGCTAGATGTAACTCATACAGAGCAAGATGTGTTAACCGACAGTCAACGACTACGTTTAAACATGGGACCTGTAACACCTTTAATTTATGCCGGTGATGACAATACAGCACTAAACGGGGTTGATTTATCGACCAATACCTTGCAGCAATCAAGTAGCCGCTCTACAGGTGGTAACTTTGTTCGCTCCTACGGACTTAGAGAAATTGATACTAATGTAGCGTCACTCGATATTGATTATCAGGTTACCGATTCATTAAATATGAATGTAAGAGCTGGTTTTTCTAAAACGACAGATGAAACACCAGACGATGATGAAAAAGACCGTTACATCTCTATTAGTACAGCCACATGGGGCACGGCAGGTCGTCAAATAGTTGAATCAATGCCCGATGGTAGCCACGAAATGGTTGGCTACGACTGTGGCAGCAATGGAGAATGTAGTTACTCAACTGGCGTTACTCCAGGGGAGTTTGATGCCTTTGATGGTACATCTAATGCGGTATACAGCCGTTTTAATCCATATGACATGCAGCACAATCACTTAGGTAGTTTAGTGCTTCGTAAAAACAAATTAGCGGATACAAACAAGTCGCTTTTTGTTGATTTTGACTATGCGCTTGATGGCGACTTTATTAGATCGCTTGAATTTGGAGTTAAGTGGTCAAATCGTAAAAAAGATGTCTCTATTCAAAATAGAGCAACCACAAATGGCAGTGATTTAATAGATTTAGAAGACCCTGATCAAGCGTTTGAAGTACGTGGGCTTGGTACAATTCGCTTAGCCGATATAGTGGCTGATAGTGCCTATCCTTACGATAATTTTGGTGAAGATATTCAATCAGATCGTTTTGCACAGTTTTTTAATGGCTGGCCGTTACTAGATGCCGAAAAAGCGCTTGAAATTGTTTCAGGTAAAGATGCAGGCGAAGTAGGTATACGAGAAACCATTACAGGCAGTCGTAATATTGAAACCGAAACAAAAGCCGCTTATTTTAAAGCAAACTTTGAGCTGATGGATGGCAAGCTAACAGGTAACTTAGGCCTTAGGTATGTAAAAGATGACACAACAGCAACAGGCGTAGGCGGTATTAACTATACGCGTTTTCCACAAATGGTTGATGCGTATAATTTGTTAGTTGAGCGTGGTTTAGCAAATACAAATTTAGATGCCTGCCCGGCAGCTGTTATGGGGGTCTCTGACACGGGTCAGCCTGATCATCGTTACACACCTACAAACGATGCTGAGCTACAAAACTGTTGGGCATGGCAAATCACTCATGCGTATAACCGCTCAAACCCAGCTACTTTCCCTGTTGATCCGCAAACGGGTCAGTTTGTAATTCCCGGGGCTGATGGCAACACCGGACTGGGTGTAAATCAGCAAGTGTTTGTAGATGAAAATGGCAACATTATAGCTAACAATGCATTACCTTCTTTAATTTACGACAGCAACGGAAATTTAGTTCCCACGTCAGCTAATGCATGGGCACACTTTGCAAGTAACGGACAAATTTGGCCATTTTTAGACAGAACAACTTCATTTACAGGAACACAAGGTAGCGGACGTGAAGTACAAGACCGCGTTGCTTGGGTAACTAAAAAAGGCGGACATGACGCTTATTTACCTAGCTTAAACTTAAATTATGCAGTTAACGAAGAAATGATTGCACGTTTTGCTGTTAGTAGAACCATGACGCGTCCTCGTTTTGATTCATTAAACCCACGTACACAAATTTTTGAGCAACAATGGGACTCTGCTAATGGCTCAGCAGGTAATGCAAATTTAAAACCGCTTAAATCAACCAATCTCGACTTGTCTTATGAGTGGTACTTTAGCGATTCAGGCTTGCTGTCGGCAGCGTTCTTTTACAAAGATATGAAAGACTTTGAAGAAACGGTGGTTGTTCCGTATCACTATAAAGACGTTAGGACCGAATACGATTTACAAACAGCCGATTTATTACTTGATTACGATGAGAATAGAGCACCAGGTGGCGAAGAAGATTGTATGCCACTTAGGCAAGTTGCAGGCTTTTTTGACCAATGGCGCATTGAATGTGACGTTGTAAACGTAACCACAGTAACCAATGGTAAAGGCGCAGATATTAAAGGTGTTGAACTAGGTTACAACCAAAACTATGACTTTTTACCAAGTTATTGGGGTGGCTTAGGTTTAAACATGAACTATACCTACCAAGATTCAGAATCTGATCGTCAGCAGGTAGGTAATACCGATATATTTTTAAAACCACTACCACAACCTTTCACTCCAAAGCATTCTCTAAATACAACACTGTATTGGGAACAAAAAGGGATTCAATTACGTTTAGCGAGTCGCTACACCGGGGATCAATTAGTTAACCGAGGTTTAGTTGGCGGCGCTACATGGCAAGAGGCAACCCATCGTTTGGACTTTAGCTCAAGTTATAAAATTAATAAAAACTTTAGCTTAACTTTTCAGGCACTTAACTTAACTGATGAAACTAACCGAATTTATTACACCAGTTCATTTAGTCGTAATGCGTTTGAAGCTAACTCGCAAGAGGTTGTGCTTGATGAAGGTAATGCAATTGAAGATGGCAGTGTGACTACTTCGCGTACAGCATCAGTTTGGAAAACAGGTCGTCAGTTCCGTGTTGGTCTTCGCGGTACCTTTTAATTGAGAAACTATTAGCAGCGGGCCACGTTAGGCGCGCTGCCTTACAAATCTTGGAGAGTAAGATGAAACATAACTTACTAATAAAAACAGCAATTAGCAGTATTATATTTTCAGTATTAACAGGGTGCGGCGGAACGGATGAAGGTTACGATCCGCAGTTTAAATCTGACTTAGCACTTGTAATCGATACCGCAGTGATCACGAGCACATTAAATGAAGAGTCCGGAGTTCAAGAAATTGATTTACTGCAAGGCGTAACAATCGACGGTAAACCAGCCTCTGAGTCAGGTGCAACCATAAACGTAAGTGAGTTAGAGTTTGTGGCTAATAATAATTTCACTACCCCACAAACAAGTGCTAATACTATTGCATCACACCGAATTTCACCTTTCACGCAATCAAGTGATAGCACTAAATTAGTTGTAAATACCGATGCGTTTTCGGCGGCATTAAGACAATGCGACCAAACCGATATAAGAGGCGCTTTAGATGGCGATGGTAACCCTATTGCTGATGGTAACTTAGACTTTCCGAGCCAAGTTATTTATAACATTACATATTCTATCAATAATGGTGCAGCTATTGCTGCGGGCGGCGCACTGCCTACACGTACATTACAATTAACTGTCAATGCGATTGATGATGTTGTAACTGAGGTCAGCGTCTCGCCGATTGAAATCCCTGCTGGTGGTCAAGCAAGTGTATTCGCATCAGCGATACCAAATTACGCGTGTAACCCCGCACTTGTTTACTCAATTGCAGATGAAGATATTGCAACCATTGATGAAAATGGCCTTATTAGCGCTAAAAATACCGGTGAAACGACTATTACAGCCACAAGTGTTGATAACCCCGAAGCTTCAGCAAGCGCCACACTTACAGTGACAGGTGCTTTTAGTCTTGCAATAACAAACGACGATAAAAACGAGTTAGGCGCTTCTTCAGGTAACAAGGACGTTCCAATCTGTGTGGTCAGTGGTGTAGAAGTGCAGCCGGCTTTACTAAACGCAGAGTTAAGCGGCGAATATACTTTTGATTGGACACTTAACGATGAAGTTTCATTTACGAAAAGCTTAACCGCAAAAAGCGGCTTTGGAGAAGTACTTGCCATTAAAGCACCTACAACAATAGACAGCCCAAATACGGTAACGGTTGAACTTATTGATGGCGATACAGCAAGTACACCTTTATCACTTATTTCGCAAAAAAGTATTACGGTTAATACTGTTAATAACCAAATGTGTGAGCCGGGTGTGTCTGAACACGAAGCAGGCTTTAACACCGACTTTAACCTCAATGGTGAAGGCGCACCTTATAAAGGTAATGCCACTTATAGTGTATCGGCAACCTCTGTGTCGGGTAATGGTCGTTCGCTTGAAATTACAGCGGGTACTGCTACTCAAGGTGAAGCGAATACACCGTACTCTTTTGCAACTCAGCAAGTTTGGAATAAACAACGTAACTGGTATAGCGCCAACTATGGACGTGGTGCCGAGTCTGTTGGTAAAACATACCGTTATGCCGTATGGGTTAAGTTAAATCAAGTGCCTGTTGAACCCGTTACGTTGCGCCATGTTGTTGTACCGTGGGTTTATGACGGCATACCTGAGGATGCAAATGGATTTACAGGTCGTTACTCAGAAGCGGGCTTATTTAGCGCAGCACTCGCAGCCACTACGCAGTGGCAATACATCGAGTTTGTAGAGGATTCAACTAATCAACGCGACTGGGCTATTCCAGCAACATGGAGCTCAATTACCGATGTGTTTACCCTTTGGGAAGTGTATGGACTGCCAACGGGTGATTCAATCTTGATTGACGATTACGCCGTTACGCGTATCGATATTTAAGCGAGTACTAGACGCATAACATAATATTAATTAAAGCGGCTTTAAACTAAATAGGTTTAAAGTCGTTTTGTTTGCTTATAAGCCACTAAAAAATCTATTTATTTACGTATTAATTTTTAACTTTCACACAAACTTACATACAAAATAATGAGACATCATGAACAACACGCAAAAAAATATAAAAACACATAAATTGACGCTCACAGCAGCATTATTGTCGGTAATAACCATTGGCGGTTGTAGCAGCGATGCGACGACTAACACGCAAAAGCTTCCCCAAACTAAAAATAACTTATTGCCTTTAACAGATCCGCAAAACACCGGTAAATGGGTACTTAACACCCAAGTAAGTGATGAATTTGAAGCCAGCACTATCGATGAAGAACGTTGGTACATTGTGGGTAAACTTGAAAACGGTAAACCTGTTTATAAGCATCCAGATAATCCAAATAAAAAAGTATGGAAAGGCCGCGCACCTTCGCAATTTTCGGGTAATAACTACCGCCTAGAAAATGGCAAACTAAAGCTAGAAACACGTTGGGAGCCCGACTTTCCTTTTGAACAAAAAATACATAAACCCGTGTTTGGTGATGCACTTAAATACGAAAACCTCACAACGGCATGCTTTATTGGCAGAAAGTCATTTCAGTACGGATACATAGAAATTAAAAGCAAAGCCGCTGATGCGCAAGTGAGCAGTGCATTTTGGTCGATGGGCGAAAAGTTAGAAGTTGACTTTTTTGAATTATTTGGCGACTCGCTCGACCCTAAAAAAGATCACATAGACAGTGAGTTATGGTGGTCAATCCGCGATTGGAATAAAAAGGTAATGGGCAAGCCCACTTACACAGAACGAAAAGACTTAGGCTTTAGAGTAGCCGATGACTTTCACGTGTATGGAATTGATTGGAGCGCCCAAGGAATTAAATACTATGTTGACGGTAAATTATTTAGCGAAGTATCTGCAGCACAAGCTGATGCTTGGGCAAAAGAGCACCGCGGGGTTGATACAGGCTATGTAGCCACTAAGCCACTGTTTTTATGGCTTGATCAGGAGACTTTTCCTTGGCATGGCGTACCAAAAAGTAAAGAAGAGCTTGAACGTAATAGCCCTGAGGGCAAAAAAGATGATGGTGTGGTCGACTTTGAAATTGAATACATCCGTGTGTGGCAACAAAAACCATTACAGTCAGTTAAGTAAGGAGTGGGTTAAATGAAAAAAAATAGTAAGCCAGCAAACACGTTATTTTGTTTATCACTGATCGCTACAAGTGTTCTGCTTTATGGATGTAACACCACTCAAAGGGCAAGCAATGAAACGCTAAGCGACAACAGCAGTAATAAATTAATGTTTAGCGAATCGCACAATATTATACCTTTTGAGCCACTATCGCGTCGTAAATGGGACAGTGCACTGATTGCAGACTTTGATAAAGATGGCTATCAAGATGTATTAATTACTGAGCATACCCACGCAGTAAAAATTTTTTGGAATAACAAAAACAATACCTTTTCAGCACCACAGATAATTATTAAAGGCGACACACACGGCGTGGCTGTTGCTGATTACGACTTAGATGGTCGTATGGATTTAATAATAGCCCAAGGCGGTGGTGGAGGCCTAAAACCGCGTTTACCTGTATCGTTTCAAATAAATCATGACCGGACTGTTGAAGGCGGAGAAACGTTTGATAATTTTGAACGTACACGCGGACGTGCGGTTAAATTAATTGATGGCAATAACAGTGGCACTTTAGATTTAATGCTCTCTGCTTTTCCGCTTAAAAAGCAAAAAAAGGGAGCCAACCATATATATAAAAACGAAGGGCATAATCATTTTAAGTTTGTCGATTACTTACCTACTGCAAAATGGCTTGGTTATAAAGCCTTAGTTAGTGATTTTGATAATGACGGGCACGATGATTTATTTTTTTACGGCGGAGATGACATTGTTGTAGCGCAGAGTAAATCTGATTTAGGTTATAAAAATAAAAGTAAGGCTGTACTAGGAAATAATCGCAATATTAGCCATGTAAGCAGCATGACCGAAATCGATTTTGATAATGACGGTGACTTTGATTTATTTTTAACTCGCGCTAAACACCAATTTGAGCAACACACCTTTTACGATGCTCAATCTCAAAACTTTGCTTTTTTTACTCGTAACGAAGCATTTAAATTTGAAGATTTTAAAATCGAAGGTGACTTTGAAATAGAAAACCTGCAAATGGCTTACCCCCATTTTAATGTGTTTATTGGTAAAAATAGTGCGCCTTTAGCATTACAAGGGCACGGCGGCAGTGAACGTACGGTAAAGGTAACAAAAGAGCAAGCTGCTGGCTGGCCTAAAAAGCTAAATAAAAAAGGTTTATATATAGGTTACTTAGGTAATGATACTTGGCGCGTAGCGGGGGATACTAGATCCCCTACAGCCGGTGTTATTAAAAGAGTGACTAATTCACCCAAGGTAAAAGGGCTTGAGCCATTACCAGCGGTATTATTAGAAAACCAGCAAGGAAAATTTGTTGATGCAACAGCCAAGCTAAATATTAATCTTAGCGAACCCACAACCAGTGCTGTAGCCGGAGATTTTAACAACGATGGTTGGAGTGACTTATTTGTATTACGTTATGGCAATCCGGCAAAAGCCAACGAGCAGCTACTGTATTTAAATCAGCAAGGTAAAGGCTTTAAGGCTTTACAAAATCATGGTGTTATTTCAACTGAGCTTGGAGCAACAGGGGGCAGCGCACAGGCCTTTGATTATGATAATGACGGCGACCTTGACTTAATTTACTCAAACGAGCGCGGCCGTTGGCATTTATTTACTAATAACACAGCTTTAGATACGCAGCATAACTTTTTAGTCACTAATATTGGTTACTCGCCTAAAGCCGGTGTGTCGGCATTGGGAGCTACTGCGACTATAAAAGCATGTGGGCAAAATTATAAGCGTGTTGTAGGCGCAACAGGTGCTGGCTTTTCACAAAGCGAAAATAATAAGTTACACGTTGGTTTAGGTACGTGTACACAGATAAATAATGTATCGGTTCGTTGGAGTAATAATGAGCATGTAGATATTAGCAATGCAGTTATAAATGACGCTAACGGGGAGTTAGTTGGAAGAAAAGAGCCGCTGTAAGTAATTAAATGCAGATATAAAAATAGCGCTTATTAAGCGCTATTTTTTTGTATTTAGTTTTCGTTATCTATTAAAAGCTATATTGAACACTTGCCCCCACATAACGACTCCAGTCACGAGGATAGAATGCTTCCCCAAAACCTTCAGAGTTTATACGTTGGCGAGTAGTGTACGACTTATCAAATAAGTTTTTAATGAATACACTAAACTGTAAGTTATCTTTGCTTACGCTTAAGTAACCATCCCAAATGCTTGACGATGGGTTAGCTGATTCGCCAAAGGCAAGTTCGTTAATTGATTGTGTATGGCTGCCATTATAACGCCAAACTGCACGTGTATTAGCATTCCAGCCTGTATCAGCAATTTGTGTATTATATGAAATAGTACTTAAAAATTGTTGCTCAGCATTATTAGGGAAAGATAAACCCGTTTGATCAAAGCTCTGATAGCCTGTTGAATCAGTTGTACAACGAGAAGCAAGTAGACCACCATCACCAGCAGGACAGTTTATAGGTGTATCAGCAAAGTCCTCGTAGCGAGCATCAAAATAAGCGTAGTTAAACGACCACTTTAATTTATCTGATATTTTAACCACTACATCGGCTTCAATACCGGTTGAACGTGCTTGTGCTGCGTTTACATAGCCTGCAAAAATAATGTTATTTTCTTCATCTATTACACGGCTGGCACGTACTTGATAATCGTCAACTCTCATATCAAAGTACGTAAAGTTAAACAGTAAATCGTTATCAAAATAAGCTGAACGCAGACCTACTTCAAAGTTTGAAGAGTTTTCAGGATCGGTAGGGAAGTTGTCTGCATCGGCAGGATCGGTATTTGTTGTTACAAAGTAAGATGCCCCTTTATAGCCGGTAGAATAATTCACATAACCGCGAATATCATCAGTAAAGTCATAACCTACAACCGCTTTGTATATAAATGCGGTGTCTGAGTTATCAAATTTAGTTGGCGCGTCTTGGCGTAAAATAAGCGATGGATCTGTTTGAGCAAGTTCTAATACTTCATTGAATGTTTCCATTCCAACACCTGTAGAAGGTGTTGCCAAATCTGTACGTGCAAAGGTTGCATCACTTTTTTCGTGTAATAATCTAAAACCAAAAGTAGCATCTAATTGCTCAGTTATTTGGTATTCAAGTTGTCCAAAAATAGCGACGTTTTCAAAACCAGTTGTAAAATCACCACTATTTAGTAAGCGAGAAGGTGTTAGTAATGAGCGGTCGTCATCGCCAGTAGTTGCATAGTTAGCTAAAAAAGCATCGGTAGATTGCTTTGAATAACACCCTGTTAATTCGCCGCCTTCAATAAAGCCACGGTTACCTGCAATACAACCGTCACGTATTTCAGAGCGCTGACCGTCGGTATCATGGTAAAAAAGACCTAATACCCAATCAAATTTTTCATTATTAAATGACGAAATACGAAACTCTTGTTGAAGAACATCAACCGATTCGTTACCACCAAAAGCGGTTCGCTCTACAGGAAAATTAATAGTAAAAAATGCTGAACTGTTATATAAATCAAAATCTCTGTAGCTACCATTATAGCTAAGTGTAATTTCATCATTTAGGTAGTAATCAGCCGATATTGAAAAGCCAAAATTTTCTGTTCTACCAAAGTTACCTTCTGCATTACGTGATGTAACCGGGCCGCCGGCTTCTTCAAAAGTAGACTCAGGATTTACACGGTTATAGGTTGTGCCTTCAATAGTGCCATCGTCTTTTACATTAACGATTGGACGAGGGCCAAAATCTGGGTTTATTCCACCTAAACGAGTAAGAGAACAACAATTTGTGTCTGTCTCTGAATATTCTAAGCGAAATAGTACGTTTAGCTCTTCACCGTTGTCGTACAAAAGTTGGCCGCGACCAGCTTTCGTTGTTTTTGCGCCAATAGTGTAATCTTCTTCACCAGGCATGGTGTTTTTTATCCAACCATCAATATCACTGTATTGTGCGTTAAATCGAGCTGCCCAGTTTTCGTTAAGTGGTACATTTACGGTGCCGCTAAAATCAGTGCCATCAAACTCAGTAACTTGTGCTCTAACCGTGCCTGAAACTCGGTCATCTAGTTGCGGCTTTTTAGTTACATAATGCAATAGGCCTGTTGATGTGTTTTGGCCAAATAAAGTCCCTTGTGGGCCGCGCATTGCTTCTACACGCTGTACATCTGAAATAGGTAAGTTAAGCATTGATTGGCGAGGTAATACTTCACCATCTATAACGACTAGGTTTGAAGACTGTAAGCCAATTGAATTTGTAAAAGTGCCTATACCACGTGTTTTTAATGTTGTAGTTCGTATTTCACTGCTGTCATCAATGCCAAAACCAGGTAAGTAGGTGACTAGATCAAACCCATTATCTATACCAATTTCTTGAATTAAATCACCGCTTAGCACTTCGATTGAAGAGGGAACTTCTTTTAATGCTTGATCGCGTTTTTGTGCGCTCACTAAAATAACTTCAAAATCGTCTGAATTGCTTTTAGCTTGTTTTGCGGTTGTTTCTTCTTGTGCATATGCAGTGTGTGTGAAAGCTGATAAAGAACAACATGCAAGTAATATTGCTGTATGCAATTTACTGTGTTTAAGCATTTTAACCACTCCGTTTCTTCATAATTACTGTGTGTGCAGATAATGCAACGGCAGTATCTGTTATTTAGAATCAGGCTAATTAAACAGCGACTCTTAATTGCGATAAAGCTATAAGCAATCAAGAAGTGTAAATAATCACGAATGATTCATTCTAACAATTTAAACATATGATGTTTGCAAGTGCAATGTGTTGATTACTTGTTTATTAAATGTTGCTTGTGATATTGAGGTTATAACCTTGTATTACCGTTTAAGTAACACAAGATTATTAAGTTAAGTGTTTGAATTTTAATCTCTAATCTAAATTACAAATTTAGAATGAAAAATAATTCAATTTTTAAAAATTATTTTAAACGAGCAAAAAAGTGGTAATCCTCAGCATTTTTAAGCTTTTGAGCAAAGCTCATTCCTAAATTTTTAAGCTGCGGCGCATTATTATAAGCACCAATTTTGAGTTTTAATTCACTCACGGCTTGCGCTGTTGAGCCAATGCTATCTAGTGCTAAAAAGTATAAATAAGCGTATTGCACGTTATTATTCTCAAGTGCCATTGCGTGTTTAAACGAGTCAACCGCAGCGGGTTTGTTACCGCTTCTAATAAGCGCCATACCGTTTGCATAGTGCAGCGACGCAGACGTAGGTACGGCCTTTAAACCACTGTTTAACGTGCTTTGCATTTTCGCTGTTTGACCAAGGCGATAATAAATATCGGCTAAATTTACATAACTTGCATCAAAGTAAGGGTCAACGCTAATGCCTTTTTGTAACGACTTTATAGCACCGTTTATGTCTTGTTTATTAAGCGCGAGCATACTTTGATTGATGTTGCCTTCACCGCGCCATGTATTGACGGTATTGGCGTGTGCAAGCTCTATAATTGATTGATTAAGCCCGTTTAACTGCGCTGTTGTTTGGCTTAGGTTTTGCGCTGCAGCAACACGCACCGACTTTAATTTGTCGGTTAATAGTTGTTTGTAGCTTTTTAAGCGCTCTGCTTCGGGGAGTAAAAAGCCTACTTTAGCAATCGCTAAGCGAATAAGCGGGAGCGGCGAATTAACCCAACTTTTTACTGTGGCATCGTTTAGCTCAGCGCCCGAATTACCTAAATAGGCAATTGCACTGGCGCGGTCTATTTCATTTAACGAAAAGTCATTAATTAAGCTCATATGTGCATTTTGCGATATCGCTTTTAATGAGCGTAACTCAAGCATACTGTGCTCGCTTGCACTTAATGGCGGTGCTTTACCATGCCATTTTTCAAGCGTGCTTGCTGCCCATTCGTTTGTTTGACCGTCGTGGCATTGCACACACGCATTGGGTGTATCGTATTTTATTGATATGTCAGGGCGCGGAATTTTAAAGCTGTGGTCGCGTCTGTCATCAACGCCCATGTATCTGTTGGTTGGCATGTGGCAGCTAACACATTGTGCACCGGTTGATTGTTCTTTATGGCGATGATGCTCGGGTTTGTTATATTCGCTGGCACTGTGGCACTGTAAGCACAGCCCATTCGTTTTTGTTTTAACTTTCATGGTGTGTTTATCGTGGCAGTCAACACAGTTAACCCCGGCTTTGTACATTTTACTTTGTGCAAAAGAGCCAAACACATACACTTCTTCTTTAATTTGGCCATCGGCGTGATACAAATTCGGTTCTAAAAATGAAGGGCTAAATTGATCCAAAAACGCTTGGCTGTTATCAAAGCCATCAGTCAGCGGGCTTCTAAGCGAGTGACATGCATAACAGCCTTGCATAAAGCTGTTATCGCGCGGCTCACCTTGCCAAGTAGCAATTTTGTTATCGCCAATTATTTTCCACTGCGACATATTGGTAGGGCTTGTTTGAGCTGTCTTTATTATTTTTTTAGTTTTATGTTCATCCGTTATATCGCTGTGGCAAGATTTACAGCCCACATTTATGTTTGAAAAGTGCGTATCAAAGCTTTCTTTTTCAGTAGTGTAATTACGCTTTAAATTATCAGAATGGCAATCGGCGCACATGCCGTTCCAGTTTTGCAGAGGTTGCAGCCAATGGAGACGGTCGCTGGGTTTTACATCCTCGTTAGCGTAGTTGGCGTACCAACGCTGACCGCCTAGTGATTTAGCGCGACTATCCCATGCAAAAGGAAATACCTGGTATTTGCCTTTTTCAACTTCAATTAAATACTGTTGCAGGGGGTCAAAGCCAAATACATAACTTACGGTGTACGTTTTTTTAGTACCTTGCTCGGTCAAATCAATTAAAAAGGCCTCTTTTTCTTTATAAAATACGGCTTTTTGAGAAAAATGGGTCGCGGTTATATTATTAAAATCACCAAGCACGGTATCTTTATTGGCTAAAGCCATTGAGTTTGCATGGTCTGACTGTTTCCAATCATGGGTTTGTTGTTGATGACAAGACTGGCACTCATCATTTGCAATCGCTGAAAAACAGCTGCATAAAAAAAGAACAACAAAAAGGCTGTTTTTTATATTTATCATTTTAGAATCCACCTTTAATAGCACACCAATGCATACTTAAAATTAAATAACAGGCCGCAGCTAAGCACACAGTAAATAGGCTTTGCCTTTAAACTGACAATGTTATTAGGCTTAAGTAATAGTGAGAAATTGAAAAATTAATTTCAAAATATCATACATCATATGTTTGCAATATTGTTATGTTTTGTTTAGTGTAGCGATATTGTGATTTATAAACGCATTATTTACAACTCAACCATTAAATTAACTATCCGTAATAGTCTAATATAACCAATATGTTAGCTATGGTGTAATTAATATTTTTAGCTATGTGCTTAACTATTATATTAAATAGGAAACTGTGATGAATAAGCTACTTGTTCTTCTTTCTGTATGTTTAGGCTTTTGCGTTAGTGCTAATGCAATGGCAAAAGCACAAACAGAAAAACCTAATATTGTTTTAATTTTTGCTGATGACGCAGGTTTTGGTGATTTTGGCTTTCAAGGTAGTACGCAGCTTAAAACACCTAATTTAGATAAACTTGCCCAAAGCGGTGTTCGTTTTACTCAAGGTTACGTAAGTGATTCGACTTGCGGTCCTTCACGTGCAGGTTTAATGACGGGTAAGTACCAGCAACGTTTTGGTTACGAAGAAATTAACGTACCAGGTTTTATGAGCGATAACTCAGCACTTAAAGGTGCAGATATGGGCTTGCCATTAGATCAAAAAACAATGGGCGATTATCTTAAAGAGCAGGGCTATAAAACAGCAGTATTTGGTAAGTGGCATTTAGGTGACGCCGACAGGTTTCATCCTTTAAAACGTGGTTTTGATACTTTTTTAGGGTTTAGAGGTGGCGACAGAAGCTACTTTAACTATTCAGAACAAGAAATGAAAAATGGAAACAAACATTTTTTTGATAAAAAATTAGAACGCGACTTTGGTAATTACGAAGAGCCAAAAGAGTACTTAACCGACGAGTTAGGTAAAGAAGCCGCTAAATACATTGAACAAAACAAAGATGAACCCTTTTTTATCTACCTAGCTTTTAACGCGGTACACACTCCGCTTGAATCAGATCCTAAAGATTTAGCTAAGTTTCCAAACTTAACGGGTAAACGTAAAGAGCTTGCTGCAATGACCCTAGGGTTAGACAGAGCCAGTGGTTATGTACTTGATAAACTTAAAGAGCTAGGCTTAGATGACAATACTATTGTGGTTTTTTCAAACGACAACGGTGGCCCATCTGATAAAAACGCCTCAAATAATGCACCACTTGCAGGGACTAAATCAAACCAGTTAGAAGGGGGCATTCGTGTACCATTCTTAATTAGTTGGCCAAAATATATTAAACCAGGTTCGACTTACGACTACCCAGTAAGCACACTAGATTTACTGCCTACTTTTTACAGTGCCGCACAAGGTAAGGCGTTAGGTAGCGATATTGATGGCGTTGATTTACTCCCTTATATTCAAGGTAAAAACACAGCACGCCCACATAAAGTGATGTACTGGAAAAAAGAAAACAGAGCTGTAATACGCGATAACGATTGGAAACTTATTCGTTACCCAGACAGACCTGCAGAGCTATACGACCTAAGCACAGACATTAGTGAACAAACAGATTTAGCAGCAAAAAATCCTGAACGTGTTAAAACTATGTTTAAATCATTGTTTGAATGGGAATTAACGTTAGAGCGTCCGCGCTGGTTATTAAAAAGAAAATACGAAAAATACGATATAGACCGCATGGATAAATACCGTTTACCAGCAACTCAACCTTAATAACGCATAGGTAATAATAATGAAAATAGAATCTGTTGAAGCGCTTTTAGGCTGCGTAGGGAAACGTAATCAGCTATTAGTAAAAGTAGTAACCGAATGTGGCATAGTTGGCTGGGGCGAATCGGGCTTATCAAATCGAGAGCAAGCAGTTATTGGCGCGATACATCACTTTGCTGGATTTTTGAAAGGGCAAGATCCGCGTAAAATTGGCCGTATTTGGCAAGAGCTATACCGCAGCCATTATTTTGAAGGGGGCCGTGTAATTACGGCTGCTATTTCAGCGATTGATATTGCCCTTTATGATATTTTAGGTAAGTCACTACAAGTGCCTGTTTATCAGTTGTTAGGGGGCAAACAACGCGAGCATATAGCGTGTTTTGCGTGTTGTTATACAGAGGCCGATCCTGATAAATTTGACGATTTAGTTAAAGAAGCAAAAGCACTTATAGCGCTAGGTTGGACAACAATAAGAGTGATACCGAGTCGTTTTGACGACCCTGTGTTTTTTGAACCACAAGAATCTATAACGCGCACAGCTCGCTGCTTAAACGAGCTGCGTAAAGTACTTGGGCCTGATATTACACTTGGTATTGATTACCATCACAGATTAAGCGTGGCTGAGGCAGCTTCGTTTTGCCAACGTTTAAAGCCCGATACACTCGATTTTATTGAAGAACCGATTCGTCATGAATCTCCTGATGCGTATAAAACGCTGCGTACTTTAACGCATATTCCTTTTGCGATTGGTGAAGAGTTTAGTTCTAAATGGGCAGCTAAGCCTTATATAGAGCAGGGGCTTACTCAATATTTACGTGTAGATGTGTGTAATATTGGTGGCTTAACGGAGGCGATGAAAGTGGCTGGTTGGGCTGAGGCACATTATATCGATGTTATGCCACATAACCCGCTTGGCCCTGTGTGTACAGCAGCCACAAATCACTTTGCAGCAGCGCTACCAAATTTAGGCTTAATGGAAACGCACCAAGGCCCGTTTAGTGAGTTTGGCGCCCATGATCCACTTCTTTTTCCTAAGCAGCATGTGTTAACAGGCAATAAATTTACTATTCCTGAAGTACCTGGTTTAGGTGTTGAAGTGAATGAAGCCGCGTTTAGATTGGCAACCCCTGTAGAAACCGAAGCACCGCATTTATCAAAGCGTGATGGTTCACATACTAACTGGTAACTTGTTTAGAGAATTAAATGAATACACTTACAGCGACTGTTTTTGACAGTACACTAAATTTTGTAGGCGAGGGGCCTTTGTGGCACCCGATCACACAAACGCTTTATTGGGTTGATTTTCCAAACCACATTTTGCACAGCAAAAAAGGCGACCATAAAGTTGAGCAACGCTTAGATGATATGGTTACCGCTCTGGCTTGGGTAAACAATGAAACCCTATTATTAGCAAGTGATAAAGGCCTAAATACCTATAATACCAGCACGCATAAGCAAACTTTTTTGTGCAGCGTTGAAGCAGATAAACCTGACAACCGCAGTAACGATGGGCGTGCCGATCCGTGGGGTGGGTTTTGGATAAGCACAATGCACGGCGATGCTCACGAAAACGAAGGGGCAATATATCGTTTTCACAACGGCGTACTTACTCAAGTTGTTAGTGATTTAACCATACCCAATGGTATTTGTTTTGATAAGTCGCGTGCTAGAGCTTATTACGCAGATTCAAAAACGCAAAAAATTTACCGATTTGACGTCGACTCACTTACGGGTTCGCCAATAGGAGAAAGTGTGTTGTTTTTTGACTATTCAAGCTCAGCTGTATCACCTGATGGCGCTGTAATTGATAGCGAAGGCAACATGTGGATTGCACTTTGGGATGGCGCACGTGTAGATTGCATATCGCCCGAAGCTAAGGTAATTCAAAGCTTAGCGACTCAAACACCTCGCCCTACCTGCCCAGCGTTTGGCGACGATGGTACAACACTTTACGTAACGTCAGCACAATGTGGCCTAGAAGATACCCCATTTAATGCTATACCTCACGGCGCTACGCTTGCATTTAAAAATGCGGTAAAAGGCGTGTTTGAGCCTTGCGTTAAAATAGACGGCTTTTAATTTTACGTATTCACTTTAAATATTAATTTTGTGTTTTTTCCTCTTACATTAATTAGATGTGAGAGGAAAAACACATTGCACATATAAACATCATATGTTTATATTGTTTTTACTAATTCTATCAATGTTATTCTTTTATATGTTGTAGAGCACTCATTACCAACACAGTAAAAGTATAAAAATAAAACTAAGGGTAATACATTGAAAGACACACACACACAATCAACAAAAGCAA
The DNA here is from genome assembly GCF_015864465.1 of Pseudoalteromonas sp. SWN29. Taxonomy (NCBI): domain Bacteria; kingdom Pseudomonadati; phylum Pseudomonadota; class Gammaproteobacteria; order Alteromonadales; family Pseudoalteromonadaceae; genus Pseudoalteromonas; species Pseudoalteromonas sp. SWN29. Next base: position 58,635 of record NZ_JADYXE010000019.1, on the reverse strand, counting down.
TTAAGTACTCCCTCATTGCAGCATTTGGCGGATTTGTATTTGGCCTAGACGCGGCCAATATATCGGGGGCGTTACGCTATGTTAGTTCGCAGTTTGAGCTAACCAGTTTACAAACAGGTAATGTAGTGGGTTGCGCCATTGTTGGCGTAATCATCGCATTATTTTTTACAGGTACTTTATGCCAAAAATTTGGTCGTAAAAAGGTACTTATTGGCATTGCTTTAACATATTCACTCTCTACGGTTATTTCTGCTTTTGCGGTAAGTTACCCCATGCTGGTTGTTGGACGCTTTATAGGAGGGGTCGCATTTGCCTCCATAACCGTCTCAGCCATGTATATTGGTGAAATTGCACCCGCTAATAAACGCGGCCAATTTGTATCAGTTAATCAGTTGCTTATAACGTTAGGTAGTTTATTTGCGTTTGTTGTTAATTACTTTTTTGTTAAAAACATGGGCTCAATTGAATGGTTAAATGAAGCCAATATTTGGCGTTATATGCTTGGCTTTGAAATTGTGCCTAATATTATTTGGTTTTCGTTATTAATGACGATTCCTGAATCGCCGCGCTGGTTAATGAGCAAAAAACGTGATGAAGAAGCACGCGCTGTATTCAAAGGTATGGGGATCAATAACGCCGATACCGAAATAGTACTTAATGATATTAAAGCAACCATTCAAGAAGATTCAAAAAACAGTGCACTAGAGCAACTTAAAGTATTGTTTAGTAAGCCTATGCGTTTTGTTGTGTTACTTGCTGTATGTTACGCAGTAGTGCAGGGCGCAACCGGCATGAACGCCGTACTGTTTTATGCTCCTACCGTGTTTGAGCAAATAGGTATGAGCGTCGAAAACTCTTTTTTACAAACAATAGTACTTGGTGCGGTATCTGTATTATTTACATTGGTCGCCATATTCTTTGTTGAAAAACTCGGCAGAAGAACATTAACAATTACCGGTTTGCTGCTTATTGCTGTTGCGCATGTATCAATTTGGTATGGTTTTGAAAATGCCACCTACTCACTCAACAGTGAAGCAATAACCAAAGTTGCAGAGCAAAAAGTAGATATTACAAAGCTGCACGTTTTCGAAAATAAAATATACAGCACTGATGTTGCGCTAAAAGCAGATTTAGCCACTATTTACAGTAAAAAAGAGCTACCAGTTGTTACCGGTGCAATTATTAATGCTTCTATAAATATTAGTCCTGCGTATGTTTTATTTGGATTATTCGCATTTTTAGCCGCCTTTAATATGTCGATAGGGCCAATAATGTGGGTGATATTCTCGGAGATATTTTCAAGCCGAGTACGCAGTGTTGCGTTACCCTTTGCCGCCTTAGTACAGAGTATTTCTAGCTGGAGTATTCAGCAGTTTTTCCCTTGGCAATTAGAGAACATGGGCGCAGCAAATACGTTTTTATATTACGGAGGCGTCGCTATTGTAGGCTGCATTGTTATGGCATTCATACTTCCCGAAACTAAGGGCAAGTCTATTGAGGCCATTGAACGCGATTTGGTCCCTGGGCTCAATAAATAAGGAATATAACTATGTCATCACGATTATTAAACGAAGTTGCTATTGTCACTGGCGCAGCCGATGGAATTGGAAAAACAGTAGCACGCGTATTTTGTGAGCAAGGCGCTAAAGTGTGTGTTGCTGATATAAATAAAGAAATGGGTGAAAGTGTTGTAGCAGAGCTAAAAAGCAAAGGGTTTGATGCTATTTTTGCTCATACCGATATTAGCGACGAAACGGCTATAAAAAACATGGTTGAAAAAGTAGTTAATGAGCTCGGCAAGCCCAGTATTTTAGTTAATAACGCGGCTTTAATTAGCCCTGGGCGAAACGTAGATGACGTTACTCCACAAATGTGGCGTGATAGCTTTGCGGTTAATGTTGAAGGTATGTGGCAGTGTGCTGTAGCCGTACTTGAGCATATGAAAGAGTTAGGCCGTGGCAGCATTATAAATGTAGGTTCTGTGCATTCTTATAAAATTGTACCTGGGTATTTTCCGTATGCGGTAACTAAGCATGCGGTTATAGGGCTAACTAAAAACTTGGCCGTTGAATACGCAAAGCACAACATACGAGTAAACGCATTGTGCCCAGGCATGATAGAAACACCTATGGCGTTTAAGTCATGGGAGCAAACAGACGATCCGCAAGCTTCACGCAAAGCAATGGGCGATGTACATCCTCTAAAACGAAATGGAACAACTGAAGAAATCGCTTACCCAGCCGTGTTTTTAGCCAGTTCAGATTCGAGTTTTATGACCGGGCAAAGCTTAATCATTGATGGTGGCCGCTCTGTAATTTATCACGATTAAAGTGCTTAACTTAACACACTGTAAGGCTCATGGTTTTGAGGCTATTTTGCTAAAAAATAGTGAGCTTGCTGTTACAGTCATTCCTCAGTTGGGTGCAAAAGTCATCTCTATTGTAAGCTTAAAACACAATAGAGAGTGGCTTGCTCACGATAAACAAATCACTTTAAAACCTGCAAAAAACAATGATTTCTCTGAGCATGATAACGGTGGTTGGGATGAATGTTTTCCGGGTATTTCTCCTCAGCTGTACGAACATATCCCCAATAAAACGCATTTTTCACACGATCATGGTGAATTGTGGTGCCAAGCATGGCAAATAACTAATACCCATATTAGCGATGAAGAAATAATACTTAGCTTACAAGCTGAGGTTTTTGACTCTACTTTTACATTTATAAGAACGTTTACCTTAAAAAAACACAGTAAGCGGCTGCTTGTTGATTACCACGTAAAAAATAACACAACTCACAATCTCCCTTTTGTTTGGTCAGCGCATCCTATTTTTGCCATAAAACCAGAGATGCGTATTTTAATAAATAACAAACATGTGGAGTTTAAAGTTGATGAAGGGCTGAGTCGTTTTTATAACGCTAATAGTGCCTTTATTAATTGGAGTGAGTGCTTAACTAAAGTCCCGCCGCTAAATAAAGTTATGCCCTATAACAGTGGTTTTGCAAGTAAGGTTTTTAGCAAACACTTAAATACGGACACTCATAAAGATCAAAATATAATTGTAAAACTGGTTGATGATAAAGCTCAGCAAAGCTGCGGGTTTGAATTTTCATCAACAAACATAAGTCACTTAGGGCTTTGGTTTAATTACAATGGTTGGTCTGCCAATGAGCAGCTACCCCCTTTTGTACTTGGGATAGAACCTTGTATAGGCAATAGCGATTCTTTACACAAAGCCATGGCGAGTGAAGAGGAAGGGTTAATTAAAGGCAATGCTCATAAATCTTGGCATATGAGTTTTTTTGTTAACTAAATGTATTTTGTGTTTGCTCAATCAAACATCATATGTTTAAATAGTTATTATGTATTAAGGCCTGTGTGTCTTACTTTAGTCATTTAGCCCTTAGGGTGTTGTAGATAATAATGGAGCGACAGAATGCTTTCTAAACAACTGTATATTGGTGGAAAATTAATAACGAGTGACGCAACGACCGAAATTATTAATCCTGCAACACTCGAAGTTGTAGGCGAAATTTCGGCTGCAGGTATTAATGAAGCAAACATGGCCTTAGAGTCTGCGCAAGAAGCATTTTCAAGTTGGTCAACAACGCCTGCAACAGAGCGTGCTCAATGGATGCTTAAACTGCGTGATGCAGTAATTGCAAACGAGCAACACTTACGTGAATGCGTACATTTAGAAATGGCTAAACCATGGCAGTCAACCGCTGACGACTTTCAAATGTTAGTTGATAGCCTTAATTTTTACGCTGATGCCATTGTTAATATCGCCGATGAAGAATTAAAAGATAATGAAGGTACGCACAGCCACGTTCTTTCGCGTGAGCCTGTTGGTGTAGCGGCTGCATTTTTAGCATGGAATTTTCCATTATTAAATTTGGCTTATAAATTAGGGCCTGCAATGGCTGCGGGTTGTCCGCTTGTAGTAAAACCGTCAAGCAAAACGCCTTTGTCTGCTTATGCTGTAGGCGAATTATGTGAACAAATCGGCTTGCCAGCAGGTGTGGTTAACATACTTTCGGGCACTGATAGCACCGTAGGCGATGCCATTTCAGCGTCAACTATTCCCTCTGTACTTACTTTAATTGGTTCTACTAATGTGGGTAAGCATGTAATTGCAACAGGTGCTACGTCAATCAAGCGTTATTCAATGGAGCTTGGTGGTAATGCACCTGCCATTGTATGTAGCGATGCGAATTTAGATAACGCAGCCGATGTGATTTGTGGCGTTAAGTTTGCCAACGCAGGGCAAATTTGTGTTACCCCAAATCGTGTATTTGTACACGAAAGCGTTGCTGATGAATTTATTGAAAAAGTACTTACTCGTGCAAAAGTAGTAAAAGTTGGTTTTGATAAAAACGAGGCCATTGATATGGGCCCTGTTATGGATGCTAGCTCATGGCAACGTATTGATGAACTAGTTAAAGATGCACAGCAAAAAGGCGCTAAATTACAATTAGGTGGTAAAAAACCTACAGGCGTTAATGGGTATTTTTACGAACCAACCGTACTTACAAGTGTAGATTCGAGCATGAATCTATACAAAGACGAAATATTTGGCCCTGTTATTAGTATTATTACGTTTAGTGATAACGAACAGGTACTTAGCGATGCAAATGACACGGACGCTGGTTTAAGTTCATTTATTTTTAGTAGTAACGAAGAGACTATTTCTTACTTTGCAAAACATTTACGCTTTGGCGAAGTACAGGTTAACGGCATTAAATACAGCATTAATTTACCTCATTTTGGTATTAAGCAATCGGGCGTGGGTGTTGATTGTTCGTTGTTAGCTTTAGATGACTACCTTGCATATAAACGTGTTTCTCGCGCGTTAAAGATTTAAGGAACAGACTATGAAAATCACACAAATTATTAGCCACGTTTTACAGTACGACCTAGAAGAAGAACTTGGTTATTCGCAGCAGTATTACGCTAAACGTACCGCACATTTAGTTGAAGTTCGTACCGATATAGGTATTACAGGTTGGGGCGAATGTTTTGGCGGTGGCGGCGTTGCGTTTGCCAATAAAACAATTGTTGAGCATGTAATTCAACCCATGATTTTGGGCATGGATCCACTCGACAGAGAAGTGATTTGGCATAAAGTTTATAACTTACTGCGCGATCATGGCCAAAAAGGCATGCCTATTCAGTCTTTATCTGGTGTAGATATTGCTCTGTGGGACATTGCAGGTAAATTTTTAGATCAACCCGTTTATAAGTTACTAGGGGGGGCTTTTAGAGACCGCATTCCAGCTTATGGTTACGGCATGATGCTACAAAAATTTCCAAACCTGGAAGAGCGCTTTACCGAAGAAAGCCAACGCATTAAAGAAATGGGCTTTACGGCCATGAAAATGAAAATAGGCCTTTCGCCAGACCGCGATATAAAGCTTGTTGAAGCTGTGCGTAAAGGTATTGGCCGCGATATGCGCCTAATGGTTGACGCTAACCATGCATATACAGCGCGCGAAGCTATTCCGCTAGGTCGAGAGCTGCAAAATTTAGGCGTGTACTGGTTTGAAGAACCGGTTGCACCAGAGGATCATCAAGGCTATCGCGATTTATGTGAAGCACTTGATATGAGCATTGCCGGTGGCGAAGCAGAATTTACTCGCTGGGGCTTTAGAGACTTAATTAAAAACCGCTGCGTTGATTTACTCCAGCCAGAAGTGTGTGCGCTCGGTGGTATTACCGAATATCAAAAAGTATTAGCTATGGCACACGCGCATTTTGTGCCTGTTATAAACCATGTATGGGGCTCGGCTATTGCGGTAGGTACTAATCTACATTTATTAGCTGCGTTACCTGATTTACCAGGTGCTGCACACCCAGTACAACCAATGCTTGAGTACGATACAACGCCAAACTTATTTAGAGAGCAGTTATTGCAAGAGTCTCTAAATATTAACGAGCAAGTTAAAAATAACAACGGAACTGTTGCGCTACCACAAGGTCCAGGCCTTGGTATTGAGCCCGACCTTGATTTTATTAAACATTATGAAGTATCAATTTAATAAATAAGGGCAAGGCTTATGAGCGATAACAAAAGCAACTTACCAGCATTAATTGTGGTTGATTGGGGAAGCTCTAACTTTAGAGCTTTCTTAGTCGATGGCAAAGGCAGCATTTTAGATACTGTTAATGGTGAGCAGGGCGTACTTTGTATTAAAAATGACTGTTTAGAAACCGTATTACTTAGTTATATATCAGGCTGGTTATCAAAGCATAAAATGCCGATTATTATGGCGGGTATGGTAGGCGGTGCTATAGGTTGGCAAGATACAGGCTATGTAAATGCGCCAGCTAATCTCGACAGTATGAGTGTAAAGCTTTGTAAAGCAAATAATAAAGCCGGCTTACAAATTAGTATTGTGCCGGGTGTTAAATACGTTATGGAAAATAATGTATGCGATGTAATGCGCGGTGAAGAAGTACAAGTATTTGGCGCTGTATTAGATGTAGAGCAAACAGCGGGTGAGCTAAGTAATCAAACCTTAAGTGAGACTATGTTTTGCCTACCCGGTACTCACTCTAAGTGGGTTCAAGTTGCAAAAGATACTGACCAAAAAACCGTTATTACAAGTCTTAGTACGTTTATGACCGGCGAAATGTTTGATTTATTGACTAAACAAAGCATTTTAGGTGAAGGGCTAGAGTCACTAGATAAAACACCAACAGATATGCCAAGTTTTTTAAAAGGCGTTGGTGTTAGTCAAGTTCAGAGCAGTTTATTAAGTGCATTATTTAGTGCGCGTACTTTAAAGCTAGATAAACAATTAACGCTGCAAAACGTACCTAGTTACTTATCTGGTTTACTTATTGGCGCTGAGCTTGCGGGTATTAAAAGTAAGCTAAACGACATTAAGCATGTTTATTTAATTGGTAACTCAAGTTTAAACACTCTCTATTGTGAAGCATTAAAAGAACTCGGCTTCACTTCTTCTATTTTAAACAGTGCTACGGCATCTACTAAAGGCATGTTTACACTAGCTGTACAGGCCGGTCTTTTAACTAAAAAGGAAACTCAATTATGTCATTAATTACGTTAACTCATGCTATGAAGCAACTACCACTGATTGCTATTTTACGCGGTATTACACCAAATGAAGTGCTTGATTATGCAAAAGTACTTATTGATATTGGTTACCGCGTTATTGAGGTGCCACTTAATTCTCCTGAGGCATTAAAAAGTATTAAGTTATTAAGTGATAAATACGCAGATATAGCCATTATTGGCGCGGGCACGGTTGTTACTAAAGAGGAAGTTGATCAGGTGATTGAAGCGGGTGGGCGTATTATTATATCGCCGCATAGCGATGTAGAGGTGATCCGTTATAGTAAATTAAAAGGATTGTACAGCGTACCAGGGTTTTATACACCCACTGAAGGTTTTGCTGCACTGCATGCTGGTGCCGACGCGCTTAAGTTATTTCCAGCAGATACAGCTGGCCCAAAAGGCTTAAAAGCAATTACAACGGTGCTTTCTAGTATTGATATTTACCCTGTGGGCGGTGTATCGCCTCAAAATCAGGACGAATTTGTTAATGCAGGGGCAACTGGTTTTGGTTTAGGAAGCGGCTTGTATAAAGCCGGAATGGGTTTAGAAGAATTTACGACTAATGCTAAAAATTATGCTGAATATTATCTTTAATTAATTTTTAATAAAATTGCGATAAAACGTTGTTGTGCTTGCATCGCTACTCATCATTCCTCTCACAATAAATGATGAGTTAGCGGTGCTATTTAAAATAAATTAAATATCCATTAACTTAGCTAAATTTGATTTAGCATCAGCTAAAAGCTTTTCTGTAAGGGCTTGTGCTTTTTCGCTATTACCGGTGGCAATAGCATCAAATACTTCTCGGTGAAACGGAATAGAAGCATGATTACTTTGTGCACTTTGGTTTGTTACTTTAATACTCACAAGCAACGCTGAAAAAATAACGCATTCCATCGAAATAAATAGCTCATTATGAGAAGCGCGTAAAATAGCGCCATGAAAATGCGCATCAGCAATAACAAACTTATCTAAATCGCTTACCGAGCTTTGCATTTCATTTAATGCATCTTCAATGGCTTTAATATCTTCAGGCTCTGCGCGAAGCGCTGCAACACTGGCTGCTTTGGGCTCAAATGCTAAACGAAATTCCATTAATTGAGTTAAAAACTCAGGATTAAGTGGTGCGCTTAAATGCCACGCAAGAACATCATCGTCAAGCAACGCCCAGTTATCACGGGTTTTTACGCGAGTGCCAATGCCTCTGCGTACATCTAAAAGCCCTTTACCAACAAGAATTTTTACTGCATCACGAACAACAACTCGACTTACTTGAAAACGTTCAGCTAAACGGTTTTCATCATCAATCAGTGTGCCAGGAGTATATGTGCCAGCAACAATTCTACGGCCTAATTCTTTAGCTACCTGTACCGGTAAGCTAGGTGACATGGCACTGCTGCGTCTTAGATCGTAGTATGTTAATTCGCTCATAGTATCTTAGTGTCCGTATTATTTATTTATACGTACTATTTATATGAATTTGCGACAATAAACAATGGCTATTTGTTATTTACTGTCGCAGAAAGACGAAAGCTGGCATCTTTTAGGAGTTTTTCGGTGAGGAATTCGGCTTTATCGCCATCTTTTGCAGCAATGGCTTCGTACACTTCACGATGAAACGGAATAGATGCACCGTTATCGCGCGGGTCTTTATTTGTTACTTTAATACTAACTAAAAGTGCAGAATAAATAACGCCTTCCATAGAAGCTAAAAAGCTATTTTGCGCTGCTTTTATAATGGCCTTATGAAATAAAGAATCAGCAATAATAAAATCTTCTGCGCTGTTATCTGTTTTAGCCATGCGCTCGCATGCGGCTGCAATTTCAATTAAATCCTCAGGGCGCGCACGTTCAGCTGCCCAACGTGCTGCTTTTGGCTCAAAGGCTAGGCGCACGTCCATTAATTGCTCTAAAAATTTACGATTAGGTGGTGCTGATAAATGCCATGCTAATACGTCATCGTCTAGCATATTCCATCTATCACGAGGTAGTACACGCGTACCAATACCTCTGCGTACATCAAGTAGGCCTTTGCTTACTAAGATTTTTACCGCGTCGCGTACTACTACGCGGCTTACTTGGTAGCGTTTAGCGAGTGCATCTTCATCATCAATTAAACTGCCGGCTTCAAATGATCCAGACACAATGCGTCTGCCAATTTCTTTAGCCACTTGAACAGAAAGGCTTGCTGCCATTCCTGATGTTTGTTTTAGGTCGTAATATATAAGTTCGCTCATATCTTTAATATAAACATATTATGTTTGACTGGTCAATGTAATGTGCACAAAATAGGGGGAGTGGTAACTAATTTTAATCGCTGCTTATATGTTTAAAAGTGACATAGTGGGAATATAATAAAGATCGCTGATGAGCGATCTTTATAGCAATTTGGGTTATTTCAATAAAGCGTTAAAACTTAGCGCGTATACCTATACGGTAACGCGGACCAGTATATTGGGTATTAATAACGCGCTCTTTTACATCGGCATATTGATAGGTACGTTCATCAGTTATATTTATTGCTTCGCCTGTTAGCGTAAAGTTATCGTTAACCGCATAAGACATACTAAAGTCGAGCTGACCATAAGCCGCAGTATGCTCTGGTAATCCACCACTGCGTATACCTGCTCGGCTACTTAAAAAGTCATCTCGCCAGTTGTAGGCTAAACGCGCTTGAAATGCATTTTTGTCGTAGTAGGCAACAATGTTATAAGAGTTTTCGGCAAATCCCTCTAATTTATCACCTGGGTCGGTGACACCTGGAAGCTCTATTTTTTGTGTGTTTTTATTTGTAGTATCAGCCCATGTATAGTTTGCTTGCACACCTAAGCCATTTAAAAAGCTCGGTAAATAATCCATATTATGTTGTACAGCAAGTTCTACTCCAGTAATTGAGCCGCCTGATTGGTTTTGTTTAGTATTAATAGTTTCGTTTACATTGCCGTATCCATCAATACTTACTGATGAATCAACATATTGCGACCCATCCCAAATATCAGGCGTATTATCTAGATAAGTTATTTGTGCAATTGTGCTAGATATATCCTTTTTGAAAAAGTTAACCGCGTAAGAATCGCCGCTATCACTATAATATTCAAAAGATAAATCGTATTGATTAGCTTTATAAGGTGCTAAATAAGGATTGCCACCTGTTTGAGAAAAGCTACCTGCTTGCATATCGGTATACGTTGTTTGTACGCCAATGTCGTCAATGGCAGGGCGCGACATAACTTTAGCCGCTGCGGCTCTTACCAATAAGTTATCACTTAAATTAATACTAAAATTAGCGCTAGGTAGCCAGTTAGTGTAACTGTTTTTGGCTTTAAGGCTTCCTGAGTCTGTGTAATCAACAACTAATAAAGGTTGGCCATTATCAAGCTCGCCCGTATAAGCTAGGCGCCTTTTTCCGTAACCACTTGAGCTTGTATCCGTTTTTACATAACGGACTCCCACATTACCGCGCCAATCGTAATCACCAATTAAGCCGCTGAGATTAAACTGCGAATAAGCACTTATTTTCTCTTCGGTGACGCTTGATGATGCGATTTCGTTATATTGCTCGTTTGGCCAATTTGGATTTTTGGTCATATCACGAATAGCGCTATGGTATTTATTTATATCAGCAAACAAAAAGTCACGCGGAAAATTACCCGGCTCACTACTTAAAAAATCTGAATAGGGACTTGCTGAAAATATGTCATCAGGCATATCTCTAAGTTCGCCACAAATATCGGCATTCGGTGCCACTAAACCACAGTTATCTTCATGGAATGTTTCAAAGCGATCTCTTACTTTTTCGCGATCTGAATACGCAATACCAAAATCGATTGAATCTAAGGTTAGGCTTTCAGCGAACTCTAAATCGAGTAGGTATTTCCCTTTTGTTTGCAGCTCCGTAATCGTGTCTTCTAATTCGTAATGTGAAACTTGATTCCAATGTGCTCTCACGCTTGTCGGCGAAGCATAATCAATGGTTGTGTCTAAATTAACGGTATCAGTGTTTCTAAAATCAAAATTTAAACTGTCGTTTCGCTCTGGTGAAATATAATTAGGAACTAATAAGTCGCTCCGCGGCGTTGATTTTGATGTTGAATGGCTTATATCAAACTCAAGCGTTAATACATCAAATTCTTTTACAGAATTAAATCCAAATGCCTGTGTTTTTGATTTTGACTCCAGCTCTTGAAATAAACCATCAATTCTAAAATCAACATTTTCACCGGTTCCGCCCAGTGTTTTACCCGAAAACTTAGTGCCTGATAAAATAGTACCATTGTCAGATACAACCACATTTCGCCAATTAGGATACTGTAAACCGGCTTGCAAACCTTGAGTTTGAGTTTCTACTGAGAGATCCGTATACATGTAATCAAAGGTATTGGTAAAGCTTGAATCTGGTGCCCACTGAAAACTGGTATTAATGCCAGTACGTTCGCGATGCTCTTGCCCTAATGCATATTCAATTCGCCCGGCATGGCGAAGCATAGTTGGTGTAACCACATTGCCATCTAAATTATGAATGTCGCCTTCAATAACACCCGGCTCATTATTGAGTAATAACCAACGGGTTGTACCCATTGAATCGTATCGGTTATCACTTTTTTGTTGTGAAAGGGCAATATTAAAACCAAATGTTTCATCAGCAAACGTATTGCTAAATAACGCAGAGTATTCAGGACTCGTCTCGCCAGAAAGCTCACTGTATTTAGCATTTATAGAGCCCAACACATGCAATCCGGGGTTATCTAAAGGGCGTGCTGTTTTAACATTAACATAAGCACCAATACTCCCTTCAGGCGTTTTAGCGGTAGGAGACTTGACTACATCAGCACCCGATATTAGCTCTGCTGCTAATACTTGAAAATCAAACGAGCGACCAATTTCAGAGGTGGCTAATGTGCGCCCGTTTAATGTCACAACGTTAAATTCTGGACCAAAACCACGGACGGTTATTTTTGATCCCTCACCATTTACACGGTTAATTGAAACACCAGGAACACGTTGTAAAGACTCAGCCACATTTTGATCGGGAAACTTACCAATATCCTCAGCAACAATACTATCTTGAACACTATCGCTGTAACGTTTTAGAGATGATGCGGCCTCGAGACTTGAACGAACACCCGTTACAACAATGACTTCAGTATCGTCTTTTACTTTATCGTTTGTAGCAGCTTGAGCAAATGAACAGCTTGAGAGAGCGGCTAAAACACCGAGTGCAATTTTTTTCTTTGAACGCATAGTGATCTCCATATATTTGTGTGTCGTGTCGTCAGATAAAGTTCAACCTTTGAGAGTTTCCTCACTTAACAAGAAGTAAATTCGCAAAAGAATAACGTTCGACAAATCTAAACATCATATGTTTAATTGTCAAGAACACTGTTATTATTGCTATGCAAATTACTTTCAATAGCAAAAAAAGGAACTACAGTGGATAACTCAATCTTGCTTGAACATATCGCTAAGCATTTACTAAATAAAAGAGAGCAAGGCATTGCGATACCTGACTTATCATCAGATATAACGCTTAATTCTATAGACGAGGTTTTAGCAGTTCAGAAGTTGATGATTAAGCTAAATAACCAAAAAGTGTATGGTTGGAAATGTATGCTTCCATCAGGTGATGGCACGATTACTCTCGCGCCGCTTTTGCATGCACCGGTTAAATCTATGGAACGTTGTGCTCTTTTTACAAAAAATAATAAAGCGCTCATTGAGCCAGAAATTGCATTTGTGCTAAACAAAGACCTAGCAAGCTATGAAGAATATAAAAATGAGGAAATAGATAATGCCATTGGTAGCGCCCATTTAGCGTTGGAGCTTATTCAGAACAGATTTCCAGAGGGTTATCAAGCAACACACTATGAAAAATTGGCCGATGGATTATCTAATCAAGGTGTATATTTAGGCCCTAAAGTAGACGTTAAAAAAGCACATGAGAGCAGTGATATAAATATTGATGTTAAACAGGGCGAAGATTTACAAAGCTATGCAGGGAAGCATCCTGCAGGTTTGCCGCAACTTCCTTTATATTGGGCTATTAACTTTTTAACGGCAAATGGGTTTGAATTAAAAGCAGGCCATATTTTTATTACCGGCTCTTATAACGGTCTAATGCAATTAGATATAAATAAAAAAACATCAATAAAGTACGAAGATTTAGGAGAGATTACAGTCGAATTTTCATGTTGATACACTGAGGTTCTGTAGGTTAGCAAACGCTTTTAAATTACGTTGTACAGCTAACCTACACGTGTATTTTGGTTTTACGGTATACAAAAATTAAATTATTTAAAACTCAAATGTAAAACCAAACTCTCTTAATTTTTCATATACGTTTATATCAAAACGGTACAAAGTAGCAGCTCGGTGGGCTACGTTGGTTTGTTTTTCTTTGCAGTTTATTAGTAAGTTCATTTTTTGAAACTTACGTCTGAAGTTAGGCTTATCGAGTGACTTATTTAAAATCGACTCGTAAATTCCTTGTAGCTCAAGCAGGGTAAATTTTTCTGGGAGTAAGCTAAAACCGATAGGCTCGTGCCTTACTTTATAACGTAAGTAATCAAGGCCACTTTTTAAAATGTCGGCGTGGTCAAACATTAAACTAGGGACGTTATTTACATCAAACCATTCACACTCTACAGCGTTATCGCCACTCACAAGATTGGTTTCTTCAAAGCGTACGAGCGAGTAGTAAACAATAGTTATAATACGCCTAGCGGGGTAGCGGTCTACGTTACCAAATGCACCTAACTGATCTAAGTACAGGTTTTCAACACCGGTGGTACTTTTAACAACACGCAGAGCTGCAAGGTCTAAGTTTTCGTCTTTTCGAACCCAATGACCAATTAAACCCCATTGGCTTGTTGCAAGACCGCGATTATATTTAACCAGCAGCACTTTTAACTTACCTTCATGAATAGCAAATACAATATTATCTACGGTTAGATTACTAATGCAGTCATCAGGAATCGATTCTTCGTCAATATTGTTAGAAATATTTGATGTTTTATGGTGCATAAATTACTCAGCCAATGCTATACATACATATTGTTATAAAGACTATTAAGAGTATATAAAAGGCGCTTAAAGCGCAAATAAAAAACATTTATAAATCCTATCTAAAACAATCACATCTATTTAATTAATCACTTTATACACTGTACCTGTTTTTACGCGTTAACGCCGATATTCGACTTTGGCTTGGTATTGGTTTTTTATTGAACGAATAATACCTTTTTATGTTAGTAAATTTAACGCTTAATTAGCGTCATGTATTAAATAAATTACCGACTGATTAAAAATGTAACATAAATGTTTACATCCGCTAAAAATGCATATAGTATTTTTGACTATATCGATTTGCATTGAAAATTGAGCACACATGAACAACACAAAACACACACTCACAATTAAAGAAAAAATAGGGTACGGCCTTGGTGATACAGCCAGTAATATTGTATTTCAAATGGTCGCTAACTTTATGTTGATATTTTACACCGATGTTTACGGTTTATCTGCAGCCGCTGCGGGTACCTTATTATTAGCGGTTCGTTTATTTGATGGTATTACTGACCCAATAATGGGCAGTATTGCCGATAGAACGCGCAGCCGTTGGGGCTCTTACCGCCCATATATATTATTTTTAGCCGTGCCTTACGGTGTGTTTGCTTGCTTAGCATTTATAACCCCAGATTTTGATTCTACGGGCAAGCTTATATATGCCTACTTTACTTACGGGCTATTAATGACGTGTTATACCGCCATTAATATACCGTACGGCGCACTTGGCGCAGTAATGACAAACGACCCTAAAGAGCGTGCATCGCTTCAGTCATACCGCTTTGCAATGGCAATGGCTGCACTGCTTGTAATTGTATGGGCACTGCCTAAACTGGTTGCTTTTTTTGGTGACGGCGACGATGTAGTAGGTTACCCGCTAGCCATGGTGTTTTTAGGTGGACTTGCCGCGGCTTGTTTTTTACTGTGTTTTAAAATGACCAAAGAAACCAAACAAGTTAAACCCGCGCAAAGTAAAAAGAATGCCTTTCTTGAGTTTTTAAGCTTATTTAAAAACGATCAATGGGTTGTAATAGCCGTTATAAGTCTAGCAACATTAATATTAATTGGCGTTAGAGCCTCTGTAGCACCGCATTATATTAAGTACTACGTAGGAGAAGCCTCACTTACTTCTAACTTTTTAACACTCTCAGCAATTGGCTCAGTACTAGGCGCTGTGTCTACTAACTTTTTAACCAAATTTATTGAAAAGAAAACACTATTTATAGTCGCTTTAGTTGTCGTAATTATTTCTCATAGCATGTTTTACGTACTTGAGAGTGATGCCATAGTCACCATTTTTATCGTCTACTTTATTGCTAACTTTGCCCACATGATAATTACCCCAATTATGTTTTCGATGGTGGCAGATACGGTTGACTACGGGGCATTAAAAATTGGTCGCAGATTAACCGCCGTTACGTTTTCGGGTCATTTATTGGCAATAAAACTAGGCTTTGCAATTGGCGGTGCTATTGCAGGGTGGATATTATCTGGCTATGCATACGTGCCTAATCAAGAACAATCAGAACACACGTTATCAGGCATTTTACTCGCCTTTGCTGGTATTCCAGTAATTTGTACCGTGGCATGTTTAATTTTTATAACACGTTACAAACTTACCGAGCCTGAGGTAAAGCGCATTCAAACGCAGCTGGCTGATAACAAAACCATAAACTAATTTAGCAGTCCACTTTGCACCTTTTAAAAGTGCAAAGTGGGCAGGCAATACTAGGAGTAAAAATGCAAAATACAGCACAAGCAGCACCCCCATCTAATGGATTAAGTGACGCTGAACTTAAACAGTTAAAAGACTTACAACGAGCTAACTCGTTAATACAAAATCATAATGTGTTAGTTGATCACATGTATACCGCCGATCCGTCTGCGCATGTGTTTAACGGCAAAGTGTATATTTATCCGTCGCACGACATTGAATCAAAAAATGAAATTAATGATAACGGCGACCACTTTGCAATGCGCGACTACCATGTGTTTTCGCTGGACGAAAACTCAGGCAAAGCCATAGATCATGGCGTAGCACTTTGTGTAGATGACGTAAAATGGGCAAGCAAGCAAATGTGGGCACCCGATGCAGCGCATAAACTTGGTCAGTATTACCTTTATTTTCCGGCGCGCGATCAGCAAGGTATTTTTAGAATTGGCGTTGCAAAAAGTGACAGCCCAACAGGTCCATTCAAAGCAGAAGATGATTACATTCAAGGGACGTTTAGTATCGACCCAGCTGTATTTGAAGATGACGACTCAAGCCATTATTTGTATTTTGGTGGCTTGTGGGGTGGCCAATTACAAAATTGGCAAACGAGCGAATTTAATGAACAAAACACGTATCCCAAAAATGGTGAACCTGCAATCCCTGCGCGTGTTGCAAAATTATCTGAAGATATGATCAGCCTAAGCGAAGACGTAAAAGAGGTTGTTGTATTAGATGAGAGCGGCTCGCCAATTACAGTGTGCGATAATAACCGCCGCTTTTTTGAAGGCCCTTGGGTACACAAACACAACGGTGTTTATTACTTTTCGTACTCAACGGGCGATACACACAAAATTGTATACGCTACGGGCGATAACCCATACGGACCATTTACCTATCAGGGCGTTATTTTAAACCCAGTACTTGGTTGGACCACGCACCACTCAATTGTTAAGCACAATGATGGTTGGTTTTTATTTTATCACGACAGTACGTTGTCGGGCGGGCAAACCCATTTACGCAGTATGAAAATGGCTAAGCTCGAACACGACTCAAACGGAAAAATTCAAACAATAAGCCCATATGAACACGCTTAATAAAAATAGTTATAAACAATGCAAATTATCTGCGTGAGCACTGCAACGCCTTTCATTTGCATAAAAAAGATATAGTCAATATGACCATTAATTTATTTTGTTAATGGTCGATTTAAGAGGAAGCTGAGGACATATGACAAAATGAAAATATTTTAAAGTAAAAAATTAGCACAAAGAATTAGCATAAACTTGATGATATTTAATGTTTTTTAGTTAAGTAGCACATGTTTAAAACTGGTTGTGGTCTTTGTAAAACGTTTAAAACATACACACACAATAATTATTTATTGACCGTAAAATGAAACAAATAGTTTACAATTATGTTTCGAGTAATTCTTAAAGTCTTGCAGTACGTCAATAATAATTTAATAAGAAAAAGGCATCATGATGTTTAAGAAAAAGATAATTTCAACAGCCATACTCGCTGCAATGGGTACCGTTACGCTTCCTCACCAAAGCTACGCTGCAGAAACCGTTGCCGATGAAGATGTAGAAATAATACAAGTAACAGGCATTAGAGGTTCATTGCAGCGCTCTATGGATGTTAAACGCGATTCTTCTGGTATTGTCGATGCAATTTCGGCTGAGGATATGGGGAAATTTCCTGATACCAATCTTGCTGAATCACTACAACGTATTACCGGCGTATCAATAGATAGAGCGGGCGGTGAAGGTAGCCGCGTAACAGTACGTGGATTTGGACCTGCTAATAACTTAATTACAATTAATGGCCGCCAACTTCCAAATACAACAGGTGACCGTACATTTGATTTTGCAAATGTCGCATCTGAAAGCGTATCGGGCGTGCAAGTTTATAAAACATCAGACGCAAGTGTTACTTCAGGTGGCATTGGTGCAACTATAAACTTAACAACCAACAGACCCTTAAATAGCCCAGGTATAAAAGCATCGTTTGGCGTTAAAGCTGTAGACGATCAATCTACCGACGAGGGTAGCATTACACCAGAGGTAAGCGGTTTATATTCGCAAACATTTGGGGATGACAAGTTTGGTATTTCGATTTCAGGTAGCTACCAAGACCGTGAAAGCGGTATGCAACAGTTTATTCAAGATCAAGGCTACAGAGCATCTGATTACACAAATACAGGATGGGGCGGCGTACCTGCAGGCGCTGAAGGCGGAACAAACAGACCTACATCAGGCATTTACTCAAACCCGCAACAACCACGTTATGTGTTTGAAGAGCGTCAACGTGAACGTGTAAATGGTCAGTTGGTATTTCAATATCAACCTGTTGAAAATATTACAGCAACCCTTGATTACACGGGCTTTAAAACAACCGTTGAAGAGCAGCACACTGATGCTTCAGTATGGTTTAACTACGCTGGCGACAGAAGTGAATCTGTTTGGGCGGGCGAGCCTAACGCGTATCCACTTATTTACTCAGAAATTTATGACATTCAAAGTGATGCCGACTACCGCGATACGTCGCTTACGGTAGGTTCTTGGGGTCGCGAAGAAAAAACAGATTCATTAGGCTTTAACCTAGAATGGGCGGTATCGGATCAGCTTAACCTAGAATTTGATCACCACAGTTCAAAAGCATCAATGAAAGCAACTGATCCACGCCACGGTACACGTAATAATATTCAGTTACCGTCGTACACACGTTCGCGCTCAGGGCTTGATTTAACCGGTGACTTACCAGGTATTGCTATTGGTAACATTGAAAATTTCACGCCAGAAACCATGCGTTTATCGGGTAGCTGGTTTGCAAACGACAAATACGATTCAGAAATCGATCAAACACAAATCTCAGGTAAGTACTTCTTTGACGACAGTTTAAGTATTGATTTTGGCGTTGCGGTTAATAAAGTAAATAACCATTATCGTCATACGCAAGTACAGCGCCCAGATTGGGGTGGAGTTGGTGTTGAGGGCGACTTTGCTGATATCGATTGGCGCCAAGATACTATTTTAGATAAGTTTCAAGCTAAAGCGGGTAACTTTGAAGGCACTGCAACACAAGGCGAATACGATTTATTTAATACAATCTTTTTTGCCGACTTTGATGCGATTGTAAATGCTGCCGAGTTTGCTGACCCTGTTGCCAACGTAGATAACCTTTACGGTGATTGTAAAGCAGCGGCTGGCGCAGCGGCAGGTCCAAATGGCGAAGGACAATTTTGTGCCTCAACCGATTGGGATGCAGCAACAAACCGCTTTACTGAAGAAAAAACGCAGTCTGCTTTTGCACAAGTAAATTACAAAGGCGAATTGAGCGGCATGTTCTTCGATCTACAAGTTGGCTTACGCTACGAAAAAACAGACGTATATTCTAAAGCAACCGCACCCGGCTACAGCCGCGTAGAATGGAACGAAGATACAGCCACATCAGTAACGGGTGTTACCGGTATTGAAACGCTAAGCCAATCGGCAGATTACAGCCAGTTCCTGCCAAATATTAATTTTAATATTGAAGTAGTTGAAGATGTAATGATCCGCGCAGCGGCGAGCAAAACTATTTCAAGAGCGGGTTATGGTCAGCTGCAAGGCGGCACAACTATTAATACCGGCGGTAGTTTAAGTGGTTATTCGGGTGGGTCTGGTAATCCAGGACTTAAACCGCTTGAATCAATTAACTACGACTTATCAAGTGAATGGTATTACGGCGAAGGAAGCTATATTTCGTTTGGTTACTTTAAAAAAGACGTAACAAACTGGATAACTACAGGCACTATCGACTCAAATATATTTAACTTAGCGGATCCATTAAATGGTGAAAAATTTAGAGCTGCATCAAGTGCTCTAGGTGGTAATGCATCTAACGAAGACATCAGAAATTACATATTTGAAAACTTTGCTGATGATCCAAATGTGCAACCTAAATTTGATGAAGATGGTGAGTTAGACGGCGGCACAATTGTTGGTGACCCAGACTCAGATGATCCAATTAACTTTAGAATAAACGTGCCTGTAAATGGCGACCAAGAATACACCATTGATGGCTTTGAATTTAATATTCAGCACTTATTTGGTGAGTCAGGCTTTGGCGGTATTTTCAACTACACCATGGTTGACTCGGGTCTTGAATACGACAACGATTCGCTAGAGGATACAGAAGCACTCGTAGGGTTAAGTGATACTGCAAACGTGGTGTTCTTTTACGATAAAGAAGGCTTACAAGCACGTATTGCGTATAACTGGCGCGACTCGTTTTTAAATGAACGTCGTGTAAATGGCGATTTAACCGCACCAATTTACACCGATGAGTATTACCAAATAGACTTTAACGTAAGTTACGAAGTACCAGCAGTAGAGGGGCTTACTGTATTTATTGAAGGTATAAACATTACCGACGAGTACGTAACATCGTACGGGCGTAAGCAACAGTTGATTTATAACATCACTCAAACAGGCTCTCGTTACGGTTTAGGTGTTCGTTATAATTTTTAATAAATTACCTTTGTAGCAACCTTATAAAAGCCGCATTTTGCGGCTTTTTTATTTGCCTAAATTAACCTAGTAATAATAATATCCAGCTGTTATAGTCAATGTGAATTTAACTTATTAGTTACATTTAATGTGTAGCAATAGGTAAAGGCACACAACAACAATTGGAGCACACAATCCATGGCCAATCATGCATTATTAAATAATGTTGAACATCAGCATTTAAAAATAAACCCTGCACGCAGCACACACCTAGGTGACGGGGTTTGGTACAGCGAAACATTTGTGAGTGAATTTAGAGTCGCTCAAGCACATTACCCAATATTTTTTACCAAAGACGATACAACAAATACATTTTCGCCGGTGTGTTTATACGGCATAAACAAAGACGAAAACTTATTTTTAGTAAACCAACAATGGCAAGCACACTACATTCCGCTCAGCATGCAGCGACTGCCTTTTGCTATTGCGACTCAAAATACAATGCAAAACGGTGTAGCAACGCAAGAGCGCATGCTTAGTATTGATTTAGACTCGCCAAAAGTGTCAACAAAGCAGGGTATTAACTTATTTTTAGAACACGGCGGGAATAGTGATTACCTCGAAAATATAATAAACGTGCTCGACAGCCTTCATCACGGCCTACAACAAAACCAGCCCTTTATTAAAACCTTAATTAAACATGGTTTGCTTGAATCGGTATCGCTAGAGCTTGATTTAGTAAACGGGCTTAAACATAACTTACTTGGTTTTTATACCATAAACGAAGAGTCGCTTAACCAGCTAAGTAGCGATGCAATTACACAGCTGCATTCGCAAGGATATTTAGCGTGTATATACATGATCATTGCATCGCAAGTACATGTGCGTGATTTAGTGGCGCTTAAAAACGAGCAACTTATGCTACAAAAGCACGCTGTGTAAGTACTTAGCTATGGAAAATTTAGCAAATAATATCCAAACGCTGAGTGGCTTAACTCCCAGGACGTTACCCAAGGAGCTTTTAAACTCGCCTGTGCCTATTGTACTAAAAGGGTTTGTAAGCGAATGGCCCCTAGTTATTGCTGCTAAAAAATCTGATGCTGCAGCAATTGATTATTTAACGCCGTTTTACGAAGGTTTTTTAGTTAATACTTGCACAATACCCGCCAGTCAAAGCGGGGTTGTAGGGTATAACCCCGATATGAGCGGTTTTAACTTTACTAATCAGCAAGCGCCATTTATTAACGCGCTTGAGCAAATAACGCAAACTGCAAATAACCCACACGCAGATACGCTATACATTGGCTCTACTAGCATTGCACAATGCTTACCTTCTTTGGTTGATCACTGCCACGTTAATGCGTTAAGCGAAGGCTGTTTATTTAATGTGTGGGCAGGCGGTAAGGTTACCGTGCCAGCACATTACGACGTAGCGCAAAATTTAGCGTGTTGCGTTGCAGGTAAAAGGCGTTTTACTTTATTTCCCCCCGATCAAATCGATAATTTATATGTAGGCCCGCTTGATAAAGCACCAGGTGGTCAGCCTATAAGTTTAACCACCACAACTGCACCTAACTTTAAGCAGTTTCCTAAGTTTGAACAGGCAATAAAAGCGGCAATTACCGTTGACTTAGAGGCGGGCGATGCACTTATTTTACCCAGTATGTGGTGGCACCAAGTAGAGGGGCTTGGCAGTTTAAATATTCTGTTTAATTATTGGTTTAAAAATACGCCAGCGGTTTATGGTCAACCGACTAATGCACTGCACCTTGCTATTTTAAACATACGTAATTTACCAAAGCATGAGCGCGCAGCATGGCAACGTTTGTTTAATTACTACGTATTTGCCGATAACGAATTTACCCACATATCAACGCCTGCACAGTCTATTTTAGCAAAGCCAATGGATGAGCTTACAGCGCGTAAATTAAGAGCCGAATTACAAAATAAATTAAGACGCTAAGCGTACTTGTAAGGTTTGAAATATGAATCAAAATGCAATTAAAAAAATCGTAATAGCAGGTGGCGGCACCGCCGGTTGGATGTGCAGCGCTGCAATGGCAAAGCTGCTAGGTAAAAATATTGAAGTGTGCTTAGTTGAATCTGATTTAATACCGACCGTAGGAGTCGGTGAGTCAACTATCCCTACGCTGCATATATTTCATGATTTACTAAAAATTAGTGAATCAGAATTTATGGCAGCCACTAACGCCACGTTTAAATTAGGCATATCGTTTGAGGGCTGGAAACAAAACCAGCAAAGCTACTTTCACTCATTTGGTTATGTGGGGCAAGGTTGTTGGGCTGCAGGTTTTCAGCACTTTTGGCTAAAAGGTATGCAACAAGGTGTAGCAGCCGATATTGGTGATTATTGCACAGAGCACGTAGCAAGTCGCTTGGGTAAATTTGCCGTAGTGCCGAATCAAGACCGTAACCATGCTTATCAGTTAGATGCTGGCTTGTATGCTAAATTTTTACGAAGTTTTGCACAGCAAAACGGCGCTAAACGTATAGAAGGCATGATAAGTAAAGTTAACTTAGAGCCCACTAATGGCTTTATAAAATCGCTTACTTTAGGTGATGGGCAAATTATTGAGGGCGATTTATTTATAGATTGCACCGGCTTTAAAGGCTTATTAATAGAGCAAGCGCTACACACTGGATACGAAGATTGGAGCCATTGGCTGCCGTGCGACAGTGCAGTAGCAGTACAAACCGAATTAGTAAGCCCAATAGTGCCATACACGCGCGCCATGGCACACAAATGTGGTTGGCAGTGGCAAATACCGCTGCAAAGCCGCCGTGGTAATGGCTTAGTATTTTGTAGTAAATACATGAGCGATGAAGAGGCAAAAGCAGCGCTCCTTAATAATGTAGAAGGCAAACCCATTAATGAGCCGCGCGTTATAAAATATCGCACCGGTACACGACGTAAACATTGGAACAAAAACTGTGTGGCTATTGGCTTAGCCAGTGGTTTTATAGAGCCGCTTGAATCAACCAGTATTCATTTAATTCAGCAAAGCATTATTAGATTAATGCAAAACATGCCAACCAAAGCAATCGAGTCGTGCTATCAAGATGACTTTAATAACAAAATGCGCTTTGAGGCGGAAAATATCCGCGACTTTATTGTGCTGCATTACCACGTAACGCAGCGCACCGACAGCGACTTTTGGCGTTACTGTAAAAACATGCCAATACCAGAATCGCTTGCCAAACGCCTTGAGCTATTTAAGCAAAGTGGGCATGTTTATAAAGCAGAGCAAGAGCTATTTGGCGAAGCATCGTGGTTACAAGTGATGTTAGGGCAAGGGCTAATGCCGCAAAATTATCACCCCATTGTAGATAGCATGAGCGATGATGAGCTAAAGCGCTTTTTAGAATCAATAAAAAATCATGCAGCTAAAAAGGCAAATAGCTTACCGAGTCACATTGATTTTATTAATCATTATTGCAAGGCTAAGTAAGTTTTATGCTAACACTTGGCAATAACTTACAGCCGCAGTATGAGTTTATAGGGCGAGAGAAAACGCCAATTATTATAATTGACGACTACCTTAGTGAGCCGCAAAAACTTATAAAATTAGCGCAAAGTGCTGCTCAAAGTAATGGAGAGTTTAAACCCGACGAACTCACTCAATACCCAGGTTTACGTATGCCGCTGCCAAAGCAATGTGTGGTTGATTACTTAAAGCCTCTTATACAGGGGTTTTATAACGTATTTAATATTGGGCAAACACTTACCCCATACCCAAAAGATAATGCCTTATCGTTAATTACTAAAACGGAGCAGCAGCTATCACCAATACAAACCTTGCCACACTTTGATACCAACGATCCTAACCTAATTGCCATTATTCATTACCTTGGAGAGGGGCCGCATGGCGGAACGGGGTTTTTTAGGCATAAAAAAACAGGGTTTGAAACAATAAGCACAAAGCGCAAAAACACGTATTTAACGCATGCTCAACACATTCTTGAGTGCAGTAACACAAAACCTAGTTACTGCACCCCACAGCACAGTGAGTTTGAATGCTACAAGCACATACCCTACAAGCCAAATAGGCTTATTGTGTTTCCTGGGTATTTGCTGCACACCAGTTTACTTAATACAGCCACCGATATTTCACCGTGTCCACAAACAGGGCGGTTAACGGCCAATATGTTTGTTCATTTTAAATAGGAATACTATGTTTTTTTCTTTACCTAGATTCGCATATAAGGGTTGGCTATTAAGCTTTGTTGTATTGGCGCTGAGTATGGCAACAGTGCAAAAAAGTCATGCTACAGGGTTTGATACCCTCCCTAAAAAGCAATTTAATGTGCTGCTATTTACAAAAACCGCAGGGTGGCACCATAAGTCGCAAACCGAAGGCGTTAAAGCGCTAGAAGGCTTAGCCGATAAGCACTTTTTTAATTTAATTTGGCACGAAGAAAGCCATTATTTTAACGACGATTACTTAAAAAATGTTGATGTAGTAGTGTTTTTATCAACCACAGGCGATATTTTAAACCCAAAAGAGCAAGCCGCGCTTGAACGATTTGTAAAAGCAGGTAAAGGCTTTGTGGGTATTCATAGCGCATCAGACACCGAATACGATTGGCTGTGGTATCAAAAGCTGGTGGGGCGCACCTTTAACATTCATCCTGTTATTCAAACCGGTGTATTAAGCAAAGTGCCTAATACTAACTTTATTGGCTTAAGCCATATGCCGCAGGAAATGCTTTGGACTGACGAGTGGTACGAGTTTGGGCCAGAGCTCACTAAGTTAAACTACTTACTCACGGTTGATGAGCAAACTTACAACCCAACTGCCGATTGGGGTAATAACAAAACAGGCTCAGGCATGGGATCGTTTCATCCTATTTCGTGGTATCACAATTACGATGGCGGCCGCTCATTTTATACCGCTCTTGGGCATACTAATGCGGTGTATAGCAGTGAGTTTTTAACCGAACATATTTATGGCGGTATTTATTGGGCTGCAACAGGTAAAGGGTTAAAAAGCAGTAATTAATGAATAACTCATAAATGTACTTTTTAGTTTTATTTACATCGTTCAAGGCCGCTTTTTTAAGCGGCCTTTTGCATTTTAGGCACTGTGTAAACACCTCACTCATTTAACTTAGTTTATAAAATAAACAAATAGTTTTGAGAATTGCTTGATCAAATGGTCAAAAAGACTATATTAAATTTGCACGCTGATATAATTCAAATAAAGAGGATAAACATGAAAGTATTTTTTAAAATAATAACTTTATTGTTAACACTAATAAGCTATCAATCTCTTGCTGCATTTAATAATAACCCATCGAGTGTAGGCGCCGACAGCTCGGGTACATACCGTAACCTTGCTCAAGAAATGGGTAAAACGAACATACAGCAAAAGGTGAATAGTACTTTTAACAATATGTTTGGAAGTAATAATACCCAGCAATTGTATTACCCATACTCAGAAAATGGCGCATATAAAGCACACTACATAAAAGCAATTAACCCAGGCGAAGGTGACGATATAAGAACAGAAGGGCAATCGTGGGGAATGACCGCCGCTGTCATGCTTAACAAACAAGAAGAATTTGATAACCTATGGCGCTTTGCTAAAGCGTATCAAAAAAATCCAGACAATCACCCTGATGTAAAAAAACAAGGTGTTTACGCGTGGAAACTAAAGCTTAATCAAAACGGTTTTGTTTATAAAGTAGATGAAGGCCCGGCACCTGATGGTGAAGAATACTTTGCTTTTGCATTACTTAATGCGTCAGCTCGTTGGGGTAATTCGGGCGAATTTGATTATTATGCCGATGCTATTACCATGTTAAATACAATTAAAAACAAGCTGATGCAAAACCAAATAATCCGTTTTTCACCTTACATTGATAACCTAACAGACCCTTCTTATCATATACCTGCATTTTACGACTACTTTGCAAATAACGTGACTAATCAAGCTGACAAAAATTACTGGCGACAAGTGGCTACAAAAAGTAGAACCTTACTTAAAAACCATTTTACAAAAGTGAATGATAATCCGCATTGGAACTTACCTACATTTTTATCGCGCTTAGATGGCAGCCCTGTTATTGGTTACATTTTTAACGGCCAAGCAAACCCAGGTCAATGGTATGAGTTTGATGCATGGCGCGTAATTATGAATGTTGGCTTAGACGCGCACTTAATGGGTGCTCAGGCGTGGCATAAAAATGCAGTTAATAAAGCACTTGGCTTTTTAAGTTATGCAAAAACAAACAACAGTAAAAACTGTTACGAGCAAGTGTATTCGTACGGTGGAGCGCAAAACAAAGGCTGCGCAGGCGAAGGACAAAAAGCCGCGAATGCAGTAGCGTTACTTGCTTCAACAAACACTGGGCAAGCAAATGAGTTTTTTAACGACTTTTGGTCTTTATCACAACCAACGGGTGACTACCGTTACTATAATGGTTCGTTATATATGTTAGCTATGCTGCATGTATCGGGTAACTTTAAGTTTTATAACAACACGTTTAATTAAAATAACAATACCTAAGCAGCAAAAGCCTAAGTAGCAAAAATCTAAGTAGTAAAAGCTTAGGCAGCAAAACCTAGGTAATAAAAAACCGGTGTAACCAAGTTACACCGGTTTTTTATGTATAACGAGTAAGCTAACTTTTCTCTTTAATAAGTTGCTTAACTAATTTAGCTAATTAGCCAAACCCGCTACTTTTACATCAAGCGTAAACAAGCCCTTAGCGGTGGTTATTAATAATGTTTTTCGGTCTTTACCACCAAACGCAAGGTTGGTTACATTAGGGCCAAGTTCAATTCTATCGATAAACGCGCCACTTGGCGTGTAAATATTAATAACGCCTTTGCTGTGGCTACTTACGTAAATATTGCCAGCAGAGTCTACTTTTATACCATCTGGCGAGGTTACTTTAATAAAGTCTTCGCGCGGTGAAATCTCACCGTTTTTATCAATAGTGTATTTACTTACACGGTTACTAAAGTCGCCAACATAAAGAGTATGTTGATCTGGGGATAGTGCAACACCGTTGGGTTTTTCAAGAGTGGCGTCAATTAAACTAAGTACGCCTGTATTACTTAACTTATACACACCGGTATAAGGCATTTGTTGAGTGCGTTCGCCTATTTGCCAGTTAGGATCGGTAAAAAATATATCGCCATTTTTATGCATAGTCATATCGTTTGGCGAGCTAAAGCTCAGCCCATCAAATTCATTAACTATTATGGTATTAGTTTTACTTTTTATATTAATTTTAGAAAGCGACTGCGTATTATGGTTAAGCGTGTAGAGGCTATCGTTTTTTGCATACAGGCCATTTGTACCACTGTGTTCTAAATAAGTAGTAAGGATATTGGG
This sequence comes from Pseudoalteromonas sp. SWN29, assembly GCF_015864465.1. NCBI lineage: Bacteria > Pseudomonadati > Pseudomonadota > Gammaproteobacteria > Alteromonadales > Pseudoalteromonadaceae > Pseudoalteromonas > Pseudoalteromonas sp. SWN29. The sequence continues at coordinate 30,923 of NZ_JADYXE010000019.1, read as the reverse complement.
CAGCACTAATTTATAAATGGTCGAGTCGGGGCCGAGTGCTTGCGAGCTTGCAAAGTTCATTTCTGAAAAATAAAACGCATTGTCTTGGCTTGACCACGTAGGCCCTTCTAAAAACAAAAGCTCGTCACTAACAAGTGTGGGTGTTACGCCCTTTATTAATGGTGACTGCTGATTGCTTTGGCTGTTTACAGCGTTTAACAAAGGTGTATTTTCAAGTTGTTGTGCCAGCGCTGCTTTATTAAAACAGAGCATTAATACAACTAAACTTAGCGTTTTTTTGTGTGTTTTTAGCATGGACGTTTACTCAGGTTTGTTTAATTTATAATTAATGGTCATTTTGACTATATCATTTATTTTTTTCGTTGTATGATATTTATTGAAAATAATAACGATTCAACGGAGCACACACATGCATAAAAAACACACACTCGGCCTGCTTTTACTTGCAGGGTCTTTAAGCGTAAACGCTGCACAAGACCAAGCCCTTAAAAACACCTTTGCAGACTCATTTAAAATGGGGGTTGCTGTAAACCAAGATATAGTGACAGGCAAAAACGCAGCCGCGCAGTCAATTATTGCTAAGCAATTTAATACAGTCACCCTAGAAAACGCCATGAAAGCAGAAGTAATTTATCCGCAAAAAGGTAAGGTTGATTTTAGTGGTGCAGATGCGTTTATAGATTTTGCCAAGCAAAATAACATGTTTACCGTAGCTCACACCTTAGTGTGGCATAACCAAACGCCTGACTGGTTTTTTACAAATAGCAAAAATGAGCCAAATACCCCAGCAGAGCAGTTAGAGCAAATGCGCAAACACATAGAGCTGGTAGCAGGGCGCTATAAAAACAAAGTAGATGCGTGGGATGTAGTAAACGAAGTAATTGCTGATGACGGATCTTATCGACCAACTGTGTGGGTTAACCGCGTAGGTGATGGCGATACAATGGTAAAAGCCGCGTTTAAATACGCTCAGCAGTATTCACCTAATACTGAGCTTTACTACAACGACTTTAATGCATGGCGACCAGAAAAAAGAGACGGCATTGTACGTATGATCAAAATGCTGCAAAAAGAAGGTATCCGCATTGATGGCATTGGCATACAAGCGCATTGGGGGCTTAACTTTCCTAAAATGCAATACATTGAACAAGCTATTGATGCATACGCCGCGCTGGGTATAAAAGTGATGATCACCGAGCTTGATATAGACGTGCTGCCTTTAACAAAAGAAGGGCAGATTACCGGCACCGATATGATGAAACCACAGTTTCAGTTAGAAGAGTTTGAAACCTACCTCGACCCTTACAAAAATGGTTTACCTAGCGACGTAGAGGCGCAATTAAACGCCCGTTATAAAGCCTTGTTTGAACTGTTTTATGCAAAACGCGACAAAATAGACCGCGTAACCTTTTGGGGGTTACACGACGGTATGTCGTGGAAAAACGACTACCCAATCCCAAACAGGACAAACTACCCATTACTATGGGATCGTAATTTAAACCCTAAGCCAGTTATTAAAACCATTGCTGAAGTAGTTCAGTAAATCGCATTGTGTAGTCAAAGCCGGCTATTTTTAAATACTCGGCTTTTTTTGTTTGAAAATTTTCACATAGGGGCAAATAAAAGTCACTTTACTAAGTGATGAGCTGGCAAACCTTGAACTTACCTAAGTAATACAAGTGCAAATATCACTTACACCTTCTATTTAATTATTTTCTTCAAACTCAAATAAAACTCAAAGCAAACGCAATATGAAGTGGGTTAAATTTTAACCTTGATCCTTATTGTTAAATAGACTATAACAATGTTGGTTTTAGGTTAATTTAATGATTGTATATTCACACACACGATATAGAACAATAAAAATTTAATTTAAGCCTTAACTATAACTCAATGATTTTAAATTTATATTTGTACCCTTGTACAAGGTAAATATTAACGTTTGAAGAGATATTAAAATAATAAATATAAATGACTGTTTGTTTTTCTAATTAGTTGTAGTCATATTGAATAATAGTTTCTGATGATGCAGTACAAATACTCTTATCATATTTTATTCACTCAAATGTCTTTACTGCGCCTAATTTAAAAGCGACTCATTTATTGCTTTAGTCTAAGGAATAAAAAATGAATAAATCGATTTTTCGTAACACCGGATTAGTGACCTTAGTGTCACTTTTAATGGCGTGCGGGGGGAATAATAAAGATACACCGGTGCCTGAACCCATACCGGAAGTAGTAGCCCCTGATACTCCAGAGCCTGAAGCGCCAATAGCAGCTGAAATAACAAATGGCGGGTTTGAAGAAGACACCGCAGGGCAAACAACACCTGTCGGAAATTGGGTATTTAGGCCAACACAAGAATCAAGCGCAACTTCTACTATAGAAGTAATAGAATCCGAAGAAGGCGTTAATACTTACAAAGGCACAAAAGCAGTTGAGGTGAGCGTTAATACATTGGGTGACAACCCGTGGGGTATTGAAATAGCTTATGAAGACCTTCCTATTACCGGAGGTAAAAATTATGAGTTTAGTGTTTGGGCCAAAGGTGAAGAGGGAACCAGTGCCGATTTTTGGATTCAAACGCCTGCGCCAGATTACGGTCAACTTAGCCTAGTAAAAGAAACACTCACAGGCGAGTGGCAAAAAATAACATTAACAGCTGCAACGGCCGAAGCTGACTCTTTAGTAAGGCTGGCAATTCACTTTTCAAAAGAAGAGAACATTAATAAGTCTATATACCTAGACGAATTTTCAGGCTTTATTTTAGACGATGTCCCAGCACAAGAAATACCTGATGTTCAATATAGCGAAGTAACAGCACAAAGTTTAAAAGCATTGGCACCTAATTTTAATATTGGCGTGGCTGTGCCAGCGGGTGGTTTTGGTAACAGCATAATAGATAGACCAGAAATTAAAACGATTATTGAACAACACTTTAATCAGCTCTCGGCTGAAAATATTATGAAGCCTACCTATTTACAACCAACCCAAGGCGAATTTTTTTACGATGATTCTGATGAGCTAGTTAACTACGCCAAAGACAACTCACTCACTGTGCATGGCCATGTTTTTGTGTGGCACTCGCAAATTGCGCCTTGGATGCAAAGTTTTCAAGGTGATAAAGCCGCGTGGATAACCATGATGGAAAACCACATCACTCAAGTTGCCACTCACTTTGAAGAAAAAGGCGATAACGATACCGTAGTTAGCTGGGATGTAGTTAACGAAGCGTTTATGGAAAATGGTAAATACCGTGGTGAAAAAACCACTGACGACAGCGCCGACGAATCTGTATGGTTTGAAAATATAGGATCCGAATTTTTACCATTAGCCTATAAAGCAGCAAGAGCGGCCGATCCTGATGCCGACTTATACTACAATGATTACAACCTGATTTGGAATGCTGATAAATTAGATGCCGTTATATCTATGGTTAACGATTTTCAAAACAATGGCGTGCCTATTGATGGTATAGGGTTTCAATCTCATATTTCACTTAACAGCCCTGACATTTCAACCATTCAGGCACATCTTCAAAAAGTGGTCGATATTCGCCCTAAAATTAAAGTAAAAATTACCGAGCTAGATGTTCGTATGAACAACGAAGGCGGCATTCCTCTAACTTACCTAACCAGTGAAAGAGCGGATGAACAAAAGCAGTATTACTATGATATTGTTAAAACATACCTAGAAACTGTACCTGAAGATCAACGCGGTGGCATAACTATTTGGGGCGTAATTGACGAGGATAGCTGGTTACAAAACTGGCCAGAGCCGACAACAGAATGGCCACTGTTATTTTTTAATGACTTTACTGCAAAACCTGCCTTACAAGGATTTGCTAATGCATTAAAAGAGTTAATTGAAGTTGTACAACCAGCACCTTCATCAGAGCTGCTAACTAATGGCGACTTTGAAGCCGGACTTGATTCATGGCAAGCGCGTGGCAGTGCAAGCATAACCTTAGAGTCAACCCAAGCTCATAGCGGTAATTATAGCGCTTTAGTACAAGGGCGAACTGAAACGTGGAATGGGATACAAAAGGATGTAAAAGGCTTATTTACAGCAGATAAAACCTATAACGTATCTGCATGGGTTAAGTTATCTGACGATACCAGTACCGTTTCACCAGATATAAAACTCACACTACAAATAGAGCACACTAGCACTGAATACCTTGAGTTGACGCCTGTTACAACAGTTGCAGCAGGCGACTGGATACAGTTATCGGGTACTTACACTCATTCAATTACAACGCAGGAAAGCGCCGCTTTACTTTATGTTGAGTCAAGTGAACTCACCGCTGACTTTTATGTGGATGATGTATCGGTAACCTTGGTCGAATAAAAACCTAGCTAAAGGAAATTAACCCCAGATTAAATAGTCTGTATTTTTATACAGACTATTTTTTTGCGCGGGCTTTAATTGTTTATGCTGGATGCAGCAGGGTAGCTTGTGTATTCAAAACCGAATATTTTTAAATGCTCCTCTATTTTATGTTTTCGGGGTTTTTCACAAAAATAAAAAATGAGAAGTGCCTCATGACTTTAAAGCATCATAGAAAGAGCATAGGGCTTAAAGTTTATAGCTAGTAATACGTTGTAGTATTTGGTACTAATACGGGAAATAAATACAATAATACATTTATCAGAAAACGAGATTTATTTATAACAGATAGATAGTTGCATAAGGATATATTATCGTGAATTGGATAGCTGCTTTTAATCGACTTTTCCTACTTTTAGATAAAAGTAATACACCTGCATACCATAGTGGGAATAGTTTCATTAAAGTGATTCAGCAATATGATAGAGAACAGCCTAGTTATTCTCTATATATTAAAGAAAGAAATAATCGAGGCCTTAGTACTACCAGGAAAGACTTTTATTGGGATATTTTAATTGGTTTAGATGACTCAGTGCGATTAGATGTTTTCAGAACTTTTATCGATATTATTTCCCCGCATTTTCCTACTGAAACTGATGAGCTTAAATCATATTTATTTAGCTCTGGCAATCCAGTTCCTCAAGTTGTAATTCCGCAAGATAACTGGAATTCTGAAAAATTAAATACACTAATAAAAAGAATAGATAACGCTATTGACCAGCAGAACTACAATCATTCAATGACATTATCGTATACATGTTTGGAAGGTTTATATAAAGCTTATGTATATAAGCATTTACCTCAAAGTTCTCAGTTAAGTGAATTAATACCTTTATCGAAACTTGTACGAGACGATATAACTACAAAATTGAATGCTATTGGGCCTTTTCCGCAGAATATGGTTACAAGTATTTCAACGCTTACAAGTGCGATAGGGAATTCACGAAATGGTTTTAGTGATTCTCATTTTGATAATGAATCGAATAAATGGCTAGCTAGTTATAGCCGAGATTTAGTGAACTCCATAGGGAGGTTGATTTTGCACTTTCTATGAAATAATAAAAATTAATTCATGAATGAGTGTAAATTTTAACGGCTCTTTGTTACTAAATAAAATGTATGATAGATAATTAAAAACAGCCTGATCTCACATCAGGCTGTTTTGTTTTCCTCTAAAAGCGAAGCGTCTCTTAACCTCTTTGTGCATCATTCTCTTGGTTTATTTCACTTGAAAACTCAAAAAGCCATTCAAAACTACTTAGCCTGATACCTCACTACCACAAACTTAAGTGGCACATCGCCGTTGTTATAAATCCCGTGTAGGTCATTAGGGGCTGCAAATAAAATATCCCCGGTGAGTGCTGGTTGGCTTTTGCCATTAAGTGTCCAGGTACCTGAGCCCTCAAGAATCATTAAGTATTCTTCATCGGGATGCTGGTGGGCGGGGTGTATTTCGTTATTAGGTTTAATAACCGCCACACCTGTAATAGCGCCTTTGGTAAGTGATGTATCGCCGTAAAAGTAGGTATGAAAATCACCGCCTTCGTAGTGAGTAATGTGCGCGTCTTTTTGGCTCACTATAGATGAGGTAAGTTGCTTGGGTTTATCTGCTGCGCTGACAGGTAATGCAGTAATTATTGCAGAAGTTAATGCAGCAGTTAATGCGACCGTTAATGCAAAGGTGCCTGCGGCTTTTAGTGATAAAGTGTTTGTTGTGTTTTTCATGTGTGTCCTTGCTAATTTATTTACTAATTATCTTGCTAGTTAGGTATGCAATTAAGAAATGTGTGCTGTGTTATTTTTGTTCAGTCTATTTCAATAAAACGTTGTTGTCAAAAAGACTATATGGTGTTAAGTTTACCTTACACACTAAAAAACACACAACAGGTACATCATGCATAAAAATAAACTAACGATTGCTATTTTATTAGGAATGTCGAGCCTTACACTTGGCTGTAATGGCTCAGCAGAGCAAAGTAAACCGACTTTAAAAGCACAAAAAGCGCCGGCGCAATTAACGCTTAAAGCGCAATTTAAAGATCACTTTAAAATTGGTACCGCAATTAGCCGCGACCAAGTGTTAGGAGCTTTGCCTGAAGATTTAAACGTGGCTAAAGCGCAATTTAATACCTTTACGCCAGAAAATTCTATGAAGTGGGAACGTATACACCCAGAGCTTGAAACGTATGATTTTGAAGCCGCTGATGCGTTAGTTAAGTACGCACAAGAGAACAACCAAGAGTTAGTTGGGCATACATTAGTGTGGCATTCGCAAACACCTGATTGGGTTTTTGAAGATGAGCAGGGCGAACCGCTTACTCGCGACGCATTACTTAAGCGTATGCAAAACCATATTAATGCTGTTGCAGGGCGTTATAAAAACCGTATTTTTGCATGGGACGTTGTAAACGAAGCATTAAACGAAGACGGCACACTGCGTGAATCTAAATGGAGCACTATTATTGGTGACGACTTTATAGAATACGCGTTTAAATACGCTAAGCAGGCAGCGCCTAATGCCAAGCTGTATTACAACGACTACAACTTGTATAAGCCAGAAAAAAGAGCCGGTGCAATTACGCTTATTAAAAATTTACAAAGCAAAGGCATTGAAATAGATGGCATTGGCATGCAAGCGCATTATTCGCTTGATAACCCTGAGCTTTCGTTAATGGAAGACTCTATTGTGGCATACGCAGCAACGGGTATTGATGTGATGATAACCGAGCTTGATATTTCGGTTTTACCGTTCCCTGAAGGTGAAGAACAAGGCGCTGATATTTCGTTAGATATTGCGCTACAAGAGCGCTTTAATCCATATCCTGACGGATTGCCTAGTGAAGTAAATACCCAGTTAGGCGAGCGCTACAAAGCCGTGTTTAACATACTTAAAAAGCATGACGATAAAGTAAGCCGCGTAACATTTTGGGGTATAAGCGATGCAGGCACTTGGCGTAACGATTGGCCAATGCAAGGGCGCACCGATTACCCATTATTAATTGACCGTGAGTTAAAACTTAAAAGCTTTGTAAGCGATTTATAATAGCAAAAAACATTTAACCTCCCGTAAAGGATCGCTTAATAGCGATCCTTTTTTGGTTTTAAGCGCTTAAAATAGCTATTTTGATAGGTTTATTATTAAGATTTCAAGTTAGTTAAGCAGTAACTAATATGCGTTTGCAAAGGTACTTGTGGTGTTAAATAGCTAAATGGGAAGTGTGGGTTATTAGGGCTGTCGGGGAAAAATTGCGGCTCTAGGCAAATACCGTCAAATTGGTTAAACGGGCTTTTTAAATGCTGCCCTGTATAAACCTGAATAGCAGGGTAGTTAGAAAGCACACTCAGCATTACTTTTTCATCGGCGCTTGTAAGCGTCGCGTGTTGCTTATTGGCTTGCAGATTGAGTACTTGCTCGGTTACAAAGTTATGATCGAGTTTATCGGTTTTATTAAGCACCCGCGCATTTGTGTAGTCAAAAGTGGTATTTGCTACAGGGGCTATTAAACCTGTGGGAATGGCGTTTGTATCTACGGGGGTATAATGCGCGGCGGCCAGTTTTAATGTATGCCCTTGTGCGCTGTTAGTAATGCCATTTAAATTAAAATATGGGTGCGCTGTTGGCCCTGCAATCGTTTTTTTATTACTGGTAATCGTAAATTTAATATCAAGATTACTTTGGTTTTTACTGTTAGTGGTAAAGGTATACAGCACGTTAAATATAGTTTTACCGGGGTAGCCGTTATAACCATCGGGTAGGGTAATACTTAAACTTAACGCATTTTTTTGATGGTAATCGAGCTGCCAAAACAAGTCGCTTAATGCTTTTTGACCGCCGTGGAGTTGGTTTACGCCTTCGTTTTTATTAAGCGCATAGGCTTTATCATCAATGTTTATTTGGGCGTTACTTAGCCTGTTTGCATAAGGGCCGGCTACAGCGCCTAAGTAAAACGTGTCGTTTAAATAGTCATTAATATTAGAATAGCCAAGTATAATATTTCGTTTTTTATTATCAACATGGGTAACCCAGCTGGTAAGCCGGGCACCGTAGTTAATAATAGAAATAGTGTCGTTTGTCTCATTACTTAGTGTGTATTGAACAATTGAAGTTGTCATGTTGGTTACTCTTTTAATTGTTCATTCTGGCTTTTTTAATTTCTTCTTTTACGATTGGGTACAGATCGTATGTTGGATAAAACTCAGTGCTGTAGGCTTTCCAACCATAACGTTCAATCGATAAATTTACTTTTGGTAATAACGCTGCCGGAAAGCGCAAGGTAACTACTTGCCCTATACCCATCATTACTTTCCAAGATTCTACTGTAGCGCCCTCTGGTGGGAAGTGTTTGTAAAAGTTAGCGTTGTTTAGTATTTCTTTTATTTCAGAGAGGTTTTTTGATTGGTCGTGCTTTAAAAAAATCGTTAGCATTAGTTCATCATTTTGCTCGTCACTTGCCCATGCGTTAAAACTAGTACTTGCACTAAAAAGCATAATTAATAGTAAATATTTCATAGTTCACCTTTGTTAGTTAATTATAAAAATGCGCCGAGCTTTGGGAAGCTTAGCGCATTAATTGGATAAAGTTTGGATTATTTAGCGCATTACGCGTACTAAATATATTAAGTGTTGGCTTTAATTAACGCCTGCGCGGTGCTCACTACATTTTTGGTGGTAAAGCCAAAGTGCGCTAATAACACGTTACCTGGCGCCGACTCACCAAAAGTGCTCATACCAATTACTTTGCCTTGTAAGCCAACATATTTAAGCCAGTAGTCTTGGTGTGATGTTTCAATTGCAATACGGTTTGCTACCGAGTTTGGCAATACACTTTGCTTGTAATCGTCTGATTGTAGATCAAACAATGTGGTGCTTGGCATTGATACCACACGCACTGCAACACCTTGTGCTGTAAGCTCTTTTGAGGCTTGCATTGCTAAATCAACTTCAGAACCCGTTGCAATTAAAATAAGCTCAGGCGCTTTATTGCTTTCGCTAAGAATATAGCCGCCTTTTTCTATGTCGCTAATTTGCTGAGCGGTACGTGGCTGGTGGTTGAGCCCTTGGCGACTAAAAATAAGCGCTGTAGGTTGCTGCTGATTTTGTATTGCGTTTTTCCACGACACTGCAGTTTCTACTGCATCACATGGGCGCCATGTTACTAGGTTTGGGGTCATACGTAGGTTGGCTAGTTGCTCAATAGGTTGGTGAGTTGGACCGTCTTCACCTTGGCCAATAGAGTCGTGGGTATACACAAATATATTTTGAATACCCATAAGTGCCGACATTCTTACTGCGTTACGGGCGTATTCCATAAACATTAAAAATGTAGCACCGTAATTAATAAAACCACTGTGCAGTGATATGCCATTCATAATGCCGCTCATACCAAACTCGCGCACGCCATAAAACAGGTAATTACCGCTGGCGTCATCTGCGCTTATGCCTTTAGATCCAGACCACAGCGTTAAGTTAGAGCCGGCTAAATCGGCAGAGCCACCTAATAACTCTGGTAAATGCGGTGCAAAGGCTTCAATGGTGTTTTGCGAGGCTTTTCGGCTGGCAATATTAGCAGCGTCTTTGTTGCACTGTGCAATGTAGTCGTTTGCTATGGCTTCAAAGTTGTCAGGTAGCGTGCGTTTAATTACGCGACGCTCAAATTCTTTGCCAAGCTCTGGGTGGCTTTTGGTGTAGTCGCTAAACAGTTGCTGCCATTGTTTTTGTTTTTTATCACCGCTTTGTTTAGCGTCCCAATGTGCGTAAATATCATCACTGATACTAAATGCTTCATTTGGTAGGTTTAAAAATTTACGCGCAGCGGTTATTTCGTCATTACCTAATGGCGAGCCATGGCAGTCGTGCGAGCCTGATTTATTTGGCGAGCCAAAGCCAATCACGGTTTTACAACACAGTAGAGTAGGTTTGTCGCTCACTTGTTTGGCTTGTGCAATAGCGTTTGCAATTTGTTCTGGGTCGTGGCCGTCTATATCTTTTATTACATGCCAGCCGTAAGCGTCAAAGCGTTTAGCGGTGTCGTCTGTAAACCAGCCCTCAACGTGTCCGTCGATAGATATGCCGTTATCGTCCCAAAAAGCAATAAGTTTACCCAGGCCTAATGTGCCTGCAAGCGAACATGCTTCGTGCGATATGCCTTCCATTAAACAACCATCACCCATAAAGCAGTAAGTGTAATGATCAACAATATCAAAACTCTCTTTGTTAAATTGTGCTGCTAGGGCTTTTTCGGCAATAGCCATACCTACGGCATTTGATAAACCGGCGCCAAGCGGACCTGTGGTTGTTTCAACACCTGGGGTATAACCGTATTCAGGGTGACCTGGGGTTTTGGAATGCATTTGTCTAAATTGTTTAAGCTCGCTAAGTGGTAGTTCGTACCCGCTTAAATGCAATAAAGAATAAATAAGCATAGAGCCGTGCCCGTTACTGAGAACAAAGCGGTCTCGGTTTGGCCAATTAGGATCGTTTGGATTGTGGTTTAAAAAATCGTTCCACAGTACTTCGGCTATATCGGCCATACCCATAGGTGCGCCCGGATGCCCTGAATTTGCTTGCTGTACCGCATCCATACTGAGTGCGCGAATGGCATTAGCAAAAGGCGCACGAGAAGAAAGCTGAGTCATGTATTACCTCAAATAAAATTAAAAAAGCCCGCACGTAATGTGGCAGGCTTGAGGGAAATTAGTGTAGTAGGTCTTCAACCAATTTAGCCAAAATACGCTGGTCTTTGGCAAAGTTACGAATGCCTTCACCGAGCTTTTCGCTGGCCATTGGATCTTCGTTGTGCTGCCATAAAAACTGCTGATGGGTAAGCTCGGTTATTTCACTTCGCGGCGCTTTTGTTATGTTTGCAGCGTCAAGTTTAGTAACCAGTTCACCTTCTTGGCTTTGTAAGCTATTTAACAGCGGTGGCGAAATAGTGAGTAAATCACAGCCAGCAAGTTCGATTATTTCTTCAATGTTTCTAAAGCTTGCGCCCATTACCACGGTTTTATAATCGTACTTTTTGTAATACTGATAAATACCGGTAACCGACTGCACACCAGGATCTTCACTTGGGGTGTAATTTTTGTTTTCAGCCGCTTTGTACCAATCAAGAATACGACCAACAAACGGGGATATAAGTGTTACATTAGCTTGCGCGCACGCAATGGCTTGCGCCATCGAAAAAAGCAGCGTTAAGTTACACTTAATGCCTTCTTTTTCTAACTGCTCAGCGGCTTTAATGCCTTCCCACGTTGAAGCAAGTTTAATAAGTACGCGGTCTTTTGAAATACCCGCTTGCTCGTAAAGTGAAATAAGCTTACGCCCTTTGGCAATACTTGCTTGGGTGTCAAACGATAAACGCGCATCTACTTCGCTTGATATACGCCCAGGTATTACTTTTAGTATTTCACAGCCAAAGTTAACAATAAGTTGGTCGCAAATAGCGTCAACGTCGTTGCCAGCTTTGCTTATAGCATCACTAATTAAATGTTTATACTGGGGTAATTTTGCAGCTTGTAAAATTAACGAAGGGTTGGTTGTTGCATCAACCGGTTGTAGAGCTTTGATTGACTCTACATCGCCACTGTCGGCAACGACTGTGGTTACTTTTTTGAGTTGTTCTAACAAGTTCATAATGATGTACGCCTCGGCTTTAAAACCGACGCGATGTCCTTATACGTAGCGGTTAACAATATTCTCAAGCAGCTCTTGGCGACCAGAAACTTGCTTAGGATCGATGTTGTTCTCGTGTACTAAGGCAGAAAGGCTCTCAAGTGATTGCTCACCATTTAGAATGCTTTGACCTAGGTCTTCTTTCCAACCAGCGTAACGTTTTTCAACAAAATCAGTCAGCTCGCCACCTTCAATCATTGCTGCTGCATTGAGTAATGCTTTAGCCATTGTATCCATACCGCCAATGTGACCAATGAATAAGTCATCACGCTCACACGATTGACGACGAAGTTTAGTGTCAAAGTTAAAGCCACCGGTTGTAAAACCACCCATTTTTAAAATTTCGTAAACAACAAGTGTGCACTCGGCTACGTCGTTAGGAAATTGGTCAGTATCCCAACCGTTTTGCATGTCGCCACGGTTAGCGTCAATACTACCCATAATGCCCTCAGCGCAAGCAACTGCAATTTCGTGATGGAAACTATGACCCGCAAGTGTTGCGTGGTTTGCTTCAATGTTTACTTTAATTTCGTCTTGTAAGCCATGTTTATATAAAAAGCCTGCAACCGTTGCTGTATCGTAATCGTACTGGTGCTTAGTTGGCTCTTGTGGTTTTGGCTCAATTAATAATGTGCCTTTAAAACCAATTTTTTTCTTGTGCTCTACAACCATTTTCAAAAAGCGTGCGTACTGTTCGCTTTCTTGTGCAAGGTCTGTATTTAGTAGCGTGTCGTAACCTTCACGGCCACCCCAAAGTACGTAGTTTTCGCCGCCTAAGCGATGCGTAATTTCCATTGCATGTTTAACTTGTGCTGCTGCGTATGCATACGTATTAGGATTAGGGTTTGTTGCACCACCGGCACAAAAACGCTGATTTGAGAATAAGTTAGCAGTACCCCACAGTAGTTTTACACCTGTGCGCTGCATTTCTTTTTCGATAATGTTAGCTATGTGCGTTACGTTATCGTGGCTTTCTTGTAGTGTTTTGCCTTCAGGGGCAATATCAACATCATGAAAACAAAAGTAAGGAACGCCTAATTTTTCATAAAATTCAAAGGCTACTTTTACTTTTTGTTCAGCAAGTTCTAATTGATTGCCTACAGGTTGGATCCAAGGACGATCAAATGTACCTTCACCAAAAATATCAAACCCAGTAGAACAAAAGTTATGCCAGTAACAGGCTGCAAAACGTAAATGTTCTTTCATTGTTTTGCCAAGCACTACTTGGTTTTCGTCGTAGTAACGAAATGCAAATGGGTTTTTAGAGTTTTCACCCTCAAATTTAATTTTTTCAACGTTTGTAAAAAATTGCTCGCTCATAATGTGCTCCATTAATTTTATAATAGTGTATTAAAAGTATGTTTTTACACTTTGATAAAGTGCTTTGTATGTTGTGTATTGCTGTGCGTAAAAGTCTTGCATAACTGGGTCTGGCTCAATTGTTTGCGTTACTTTGCCGTTAACACACACTTGTTGTGCAGGGAGTTGTTCTACTCCTATTCGGGCAAGTCTTGCGGCGCCAAATGCAGGGCCAACTTCTGAGCCTTCTCGGTAAATAAGGGGGCGGTTAAGTACGCTTGCGATGATTTTTCCCCACAGTGGGCTCTTAGCGCCGCCACCAATAACGGTTACATCGTCAATTTGTGCGCCAGCATCAAGCAGAACTTGTTGGCCATCGGCAAAGGCAAAAGCAACGCCCTCGAGTACTGCGCGGCCAAGGGCTGCTGCATCGGTATCGCTGTCTAAACCAAAAAACACACCTTTGGCATCGGGGTTATTATGCGGCGTACGCTCGCCAGTTAAATAAGGTAAAAATATGACTGAGCTTGGTTTGCTAAAATCGCATTTACTTACTTGTTCAAGCAATGCGCTTTCGTTTTTAAAACCGGTTAATTTAGTGACCCAGGTTAAACAGCTTGCTGCGCTTAACACCACTGACATTTGGTGCCAGGTGTTTTCAATGCAATGACAAAAAGTATGTACAGCACCTTCTGGGTTAGGCAGGTATTTATCGTTAGCAACAAAGTAAACGCCCGAAGTACCTAATGACAAAAACGCTTGTTTAGGCCTTACTACGCCAACACCAGCAGCGCCTGCGGCATTATCGCCACCACCTGCAACAACAGGCACTTGCTCCATACCCCATTTAGCAGCAACTTGGGCTGTTAATTTGCCAGTAATTTGTGTGCCCTCAAAAAGGGTAGGCATGTGTTGCTCTGTTAAGTCGCAAGCGCTAAGCATTTTTTGCGACCATGCTCTTTTTTCTACGTCTAGCCACAGTGTGCCTGCTGAGTCAGACATGTCTGATGCAAAATCACCGGTCATTAAAAAGCGTAGGTAGTCTTTTGGTAATAATACTTTGGCTACTTTTGCAAAGTTTTCTGGTTCAAACTCTTTTAACCACACCAATTTAGGTGCAGTAAAACCAGGCATTGCTATGTTGCCGGTAATATTACGAGAATTTGGTTCGCGTTTTTCAAGCTCTACACATTGTGCTGCACTGCGCCCGTCGTTCCATAAAATGGCTGGGCGAATAATGTTATTGTTTTTATCAAGCAGCGTAGCGCCATGCATTTGCCCAGAAAGGCCCACAGCCTTTACCGATTTTAGTAATGCAGGGTGAGTATTTTTAAGCTCATCAATTGCACTACATGTAGCAAGCCACCAATCTGTAGGGTTTTGCTCAGAAAAAAGTGGTGCTGGGCGTGAAACGCTTAAAGATCCACTTGCTTGAGCAAGCAATTGGTCTTGCTCGTCTAAAATAATTACTTTTACACCTGAAGTGCCTAAATCGATACCAAGGAACATAAATGTGATGCTTAATGTTGTTTTAGTGTTAGCGCTAACATTAATGATTTGATATTGTTAAGTCAAGCTAGTTTTAAACTATGTTTAACAATTAATTTGCAAGTTTATTGCTTGGTTGTTGGAGTTCACTTAAATTTCTTTTTAAGATCATAAGGAAACACTATGAAAAAAATAAACTGGGGTATTGTTGGTTGTGGCCGAATTGCTGCACAATTTTGTGAAGACTTAGCACATACAAATAATGGTGTTGCGTACGCAGTTGCAGCAAGAAATGGGGATGATGCAACCGCTTTTGCGAGCAAGTATGGTGCGGCCAATGCCTACGAAGGGTATCAGGCATTATTTGACGATAAAAACGTTGATGTAGTTTACATTGCGACCCCGCATAACTTTCACTTTAAAAATGCCAGCGATGCTATTAAAGCAGGTAAGCATGTATTGTGCGAAAAGCCCATTACGGTTTCGGCTGAAGAGTGCAAGCAGTTGTCTTTACTGGCTAAAAAGCACGACGTATTTTTAATGGAAGCCATGTGGACGTACTTTTTACCTGCAATACAAAAAGCAAAACAATGGGTAGAGCAAGGGCGAATTGGCACTATTAAACATGTTAAAGCTGACTTTGGTTACCCTGTGCCTTTTAACCCCGACGGGCGTGAATACAACCCAGATTTAGCGGGCGGTTGTTTACTTGATATGGGAATTTATCCGCTTGCCATTGCCAATTACTTTTTAAATAACGACCTTGAAAACTTACACGTAAGAGCAAATATTCGCTATAAAGGCGTGGAAGACGATGTACTTATTACTGCTAATTGTGGCGATGTCATGGTGAGCTTAGGAACGTCATTTCAATGCCGGTTAGGGAATGGCGCGTATATTATTGGCGACAAAGGCTATATAAAAATACCCGATGCATTTAGAGCTTATGAGTGCTCTTTGTATGAGCTTGATGACTTAATTGAGCATTTTGAAGATGGCAGGCAGTCACAAGGTTACAGCTTTGAAGCCCAAGAAGTAGGGCGCTTACTGAGCGAAAATAAACGAGAGAGTGACATTATGAGCCACTCTCAAAGTTTACTTTTACAATCACAAATGGAGCGTATTAAAGCCCTGTTTTAAAATAGTTTTAAGAGGACTTTAATAAAGCTTTAAAAGAGTTTTGAATGAGCTTTAAAGCAGTTTCAAAAAGCTTTCAATCAACTAATAAACTTAACTGGCGGCGATTTATTCGCCGCTAGGTTCGTCATAATTAAAAAATGAAAAGTGAGCTTCTTTATTTCTCCCCGATAAGTCTTGGCAGGCCATACCAACAAAAGCGCCGGTAAAACACGGGCGATACCCTTGTGGTGATTGCTGCACGTAATCATCAGATAAAATACTGCCATCGAGCACTGGACCAAACTTTATCCAGCAGTTTTTCTCGGTAGCATAATAAAACTGTAGCTGCGCGCCATTAAAATCAGCTTTTAAGTAAACAGGTTTGTTTGTTTTAAGCAAAAGCGGTGCAACAGGCGTACTTGTTTGGTATTTATCGCAGCTTATTATATTTAAATAACGCGGTGTGGTTTCATCGCCTACATCGCCGCCGCTTATATGCAAATAGTAGTAATGTGCGGTGTTGTAATAACATACTAGCCCCGCCATTTGCTGAAAACTGCACGGCGCAAAATCAACGCATGTGCTGCTAACAGTATGATGAGCCTGTACACGCCTGGCAATAAAACTTTGTTGATGCAATGAGCTTAAAGACTCTTTTCCCACTAGGGTGAGCGATGCTTTTTGGGTGTTTTTATAGACCCAACTTTTGCACATAGGTATACGCAATGACTGAAAATCAACAGTAAGCTCATCGTTACTAAAATCAATATGTGCAGGAGGTTGCGGCTGGGGATTTAGCGTTAAACCTTCAACGGGTACGTGTATTCTCGGGGCTTTATTTGTGTGTTTTGCATAAGGCCAGCCATCGTCTTTCCAGATTACTTGCTCAATCCCTGTTTCACGCCCTGTAATACATCGGCCGCGCTCAGACAGCGGTCTTGATGTTAAAAATACCGTATACCAGTCACCATTTTGCGTTTGAAAAAAATCCCCATGGCCACATTTTTGCAGCGTATTACTCGGCTCGTGGGCTGCTGTTATTACGGGGTTGTACGGGTGTACTTGGTAAGGGCCAAATACGTTTTTAGCGCGAGCAACACTAATGCAGTGTTCATACCCTGTGCCACTTTCAGCGGTAATTAAATAGTAGTAATCACCGCGTTTTAAAATATGTGGGCCTTCAGTGCAACCAAGTTCTGTGCCTGAAAATATAGGTTTAACATCGCCTATTAATTTATTGGTTTGTAGGCAAAGCTCTTGCATTACTATGCCACCAAATAGTGCGTTGTTGCGGTGATCAACCAACATATTGAGTAAATAACTTTTACCGTCATCATCGTGAAAAATAGACGGATCAAAACCGCTAGAATTTAAGTAAGTAGCCTGTGACCAATTACCGGTAATATTAGTGGTTGATACAAAATAGTTTGGCGTGTCTTTGTACGGGCCATCAAAGCTTTTTACATTGGTATACACCAAATAAAAACGCCCATTGCTGAAGCTAAGTTGCGGTGCCCAAACGCCGCAAGAGTCGGGCACTCCTCGCATATCGAGTTGCTCTACGGTGTTAAGTGCTTGGCCTATAACTCGCCAATTTACTAAATCGGTAGAGTGGTGAATTTGCACACCGCCAAACCATTCAAATGTTGAGGTGACTATGTAGTAATCATCATCCACTCTGACAATGTTGGGATCTGGGTTAAAGCCTCTTAGGATTGGGTTTTGCAGCATGCTCATAATATAGGCCTTATTAAGTTTTTTATATTATTATTTGTGAATTTTATAAATTTGTTGTTAGCGCTAACATTTTCAGTGTAGTATAAGACTTTGTCAATAAGTAATCATTTAAAACGCGCTGTAAACAATATCAAGCTTTACAATTATGTATAATGAAAATTAAGAAAGTTAATTATAACAATCAAATGATTGTGAGTAGGTAATAAGAATATGGCCGACCCTAAAAGAGCAAGAATACAAGATGTAGCCGAGCAGGCTGGTGTATCAATGATGACAGTTTCGCGCGTGCTCAACCAAGACAAAAAAGTAAGCGACAAAACCCGCGAAAAAGTAATGGCGGTTGTTGAGCAATTAAATTACAGGCCAAACGTGTCTGCTAGGCGCCTTGCTAGTACTAAGTCATTCTTTTTAGGGCTGTTGTACGATAACCCAAGTGACTCTTACATAAGCCAGTTTTTATTGGCAGCGCTTAAAAAATGCCGCGCATTGGGCTATCACCTTGTTGTTGACGAAGCGCATACCGATATTGACAAAACAATTGAATCGGTAAAGCAACTTATTGATGTTACACAGGTTGATGGCATGATTTTACTGCCTCCTATGTGCGACAACGAACAGGTTTTAGATGTACTAACTAAAGCAAATGTTCCGTTTGTAAGAATAACACCAGATACAAAATTAAATCGTTCCCCTTATATATGCATGGACGATTACCAAGCGGCGTTTGATGTTACAGAGCATTTAATAAATCAAGGGCATAGCAAAATTGCACATATTATTGGCGACACCAAACAAGGTGTAAGCCGTTTGCGTTACCAAGGTTATTTAGATGCATTGCGCTCTAATAAAATAATAACGCCACCTGAGTATATAGAGCAGGGCAGTTTTACCTATCAATCGGGCATGGAAGCGGCAATAAAATTACTTTCGCTTGATGATAAACCAACAGCTATTTTTGCAGCTAACGATGATATGGCGGCCGCTGTAATTTCAATAGCTCAAAAGCAAGGTATTAATATTCCAAGCGAACTCTCGGTTGTTGGCTTTGATGACACGCAACTTGCAACCATAGTTTGGCCAAATATTTCTACGGTAAAACAGCCCATTAATGAAATGGCTGAGCTTGCGATTACTTTACTTGCATCGGGTCAGTATAACGATTTAAGCAATGTAAAAAGCTTAGACTTAAGACATATTTTAGATTTTGAATTAATAGAAAGAGAATCAAGCTCAACCAACAAAAATAACTAAATAAGCTAAAACGCACACCCTTTTGAGCTTCAAAATCTATATAAAATAACAACAACACACAATATGGATACTTATGAACGAGAAAGAAAATGTACTTTTAATAGTACTGGTTTGCTTTGTTGCGACCATTGGCGGGTTTTTATTTGGGTTTGACAGCGGCGTAATTAACGGCACGGTTGATGGACTCCAAACAGCGTTTGGCTCCAGTAGTGCAGGTACGGGATTTAACGTATCGAGCATGCTAATTGGTTGTGCCATTGGTGCGTTTTGCGCAGGTCGGTTAGCTGATAAATTTGGTCGGCGTCCAATTTTACTTTTTGCCGCTGCTTTATTTATTATAAGTGCTTGGGGTTCGGGTGTGTCAGCCACATCGTTTGAATTTGTGATTTATCGCATTTTAGGCGGCTTAGCTGTAGGGGCTGCGTCGGTTATGACCCCAGCTTATATTAGCGAAATTGCCCCGGCGCGATACAGAGGCACGCTCTCTACACTTCAACAAGTGGCTATTATTTTTGGTTTGTTTAGCGCATTTGTGAGTAACTACTTTTTAGCAAATACGGCTGGCGGTTCTACGGCTTTATTTTGGCTCGACTTTGAAACATGGCGTTGGATGTTTTGGGTTGAATTATTACCTGCATGCTTATTTTTAATCGCTTTATTTTTTATCCCCGAAAGCCCTCGATACTTAATTATGGCTGGTAAAAAAGACGCTGCTGCACGGGTGTTATCGTCATTATATGGTGATAAAACTGCCGCTCATAAATTAAATGAAATAGTAGAGTCGCTTGCTGACGATAAACACCAACCTAAATTATCGGATCTTATTGATAAACCTAAAAAACGTTTACGCCCCATTGTTTGGATAGGAATTGGCTTAGCGACATTTCAGCAATTAGTAGGCATTAACGTTGTTTTTTACTACGGCGCGGTACTTTGGCAAGCCGCAGGCTTTACTGAATCTGACGCGTTACTCATTAATATAATAAGCGGTTTTGTAAGTATTTTAGCGGTGTTTATTACCATGTATTTTATAGACAAAATTGGCAGAAAACCTTTTTTGTTAACCGGCTCTATAGGTATGACAGTGACGCTTTCGGTTATTGTTTATGCCTTTTTAAATGCAGATATGGGCCCAACCGGTAACTTAGAATTAGGTGAGCAGGGCATAGTTGCTTTAATAGCCGCTAATGCGTATGTATTCTTTTTTAACTTATCGTGGGGCCCTGTAATGTGGGTTATGTTAGGTGAAATGTTCCCTAACCAAATTCGCGGCTCTGGCCTTGCAGTTACCGGCTTTGCCCAGTGGATAGCTAACTTTTTAATTACTTGGTCGTTCCCTGTTATGCTCACAGGCATTGGTTTAGCTGGGGCTTATGGTTTTTACGCATTTTGCGCGTTTGTTTCAATTATATTTGTATTTAAGTTTTTACACGAAACCAAAGGCAAAGAGCTTGAACAAATGAAAGGGTAAATATTATTCCTTTAATAAGCGCCAAAACTAAAGCAATAGAACTAGAATAATAGAACTAAAGCAATAGTTTTGGCGTTGTTAGACTGCTTCACTCGTTAAGCTTTTTTTACTAAACCCAAACACTTTATAAACTCGCAGTAACTATCTCACTTCTCAATAGTTAAATTACTAATGCATTTAAGTAAAGTGTAAGTCGCTTGTTCAATATCACGATCAGTAATAGCGTTTAACATCATTTTTTACACTTTTATTATTTCGATTTAAGCTGCCTCCATCGCTGTTTTCCCTTAGTTGTTAACTGGGTCATCAACCTTCGGCCATGTTCTAAAAATGAATAATATTAGACGTGACGTAGTTTTTTTTAACAAGACGTAGTTGCGCAGTTTGTGTAATAAGCAACTAAAAAGCAAATACAGCTGATAGTCTGCAGTGAGCGAGAACCCGTCATTCAAAAATTTTGATATCTGAAGTCAAGATTTGACCCTCGGCTTTTTTTCTCGGCTTTTTTTTATTTAAATAACAGAGATTCTCGCGCAGGCGGCGATTAGAGTTGCACGAAGTGTGCTGATGAAAATAGACGTGTTTGCTTAGGGCGGCGTAGTTTTCAAGAAAAGCTCCTAAACTGGTTAATTACTTATATTTTTAAAAATAACACACGGGAGGTTTTGTTTCTAGTGGATAAAATTCAATATAAAAATGCTTAAATAAAATACAGGTAATTATTTTTGAAACTTAAATAGTGAGGTAAAAGGCCGCACGAATTTTTTTAAATTATTTTTTAGAGTAATAACCCACGCCTATTTATTAAATAAATAAAATGCTAAAGCCTGCAGTACTTAAGGGTTGGTTTTAATTAAATATATAATTATTCTAAGGAGTTACCTAACGCACTGTTTTAGTGCAACTTTTTAGATGTGTTAGTTTAATTCAGGGTATTGTTGAAGTTAATCGTACAATCCTTAATATTCAAACTTTTATATTATTGACAGCACATTGTTTGGCACTATCATGTACTACAAAATGAATCTTGGCTTAATTTTTGCAAAATTAAACATATTGCTATAAATAATGGAATTAAATAATTGGACACACAGCGGGTTAAGAAACCTTCCGGTTTTACTCTTATAGAATTAATGATAGTAATTGCAATTATTGGGATTTTATATGCAATTGCACTTCCTAGTTATACGAGCTACATACAGCAAAGTAGAAGAGCAGATGTGCAACAGATTTTATTACAACAAACAGCTGTTTTAGAAAGGCAATACACCCGTGTTGGTGGCTACCCAAGTACATTTACTTTTCCTACCTCAGATTATTACTCCTTTAGCTATACAACCGATGCAACTACAGGTGCTTCAAATGGGTCTGAATTTACAATACAAGTTACTCCTAAAGGTGCACAAAAAAGTGACGAGTGTGGCAAGTTGTCTGTAAATCAAAGCGGTACAAAGTCTGCAGATAAATCCCAGTGTTGGTAAAAAAAAGCATTGGCTTTACTTTACTCGAAGTTTTAATCACGATGACTATTATCGGTATTCTAACTGCCGTTGCGGCTCCTTCGTTTATTACTTTTATAAAGCGGGATCGATTAATTACAAACTCGAACCAATTGCATAGTGTTTTTAAGTTCGCGCGAAGCGAAGCGGTCAAAAGGGATCAAAAAGTCTCGCTCAAACTAACAGACAGCCAATGGCAGGTACAAACAGAAATAGACTCTAAGCAAACAATGTTAAACATGTTTGAAATCACGCATAACAGCATTTCAGTCGGCCTTGAAGATATTAATATTTCAAGTACAGGCGAATTAAGTCAATCCTATCAAATTTTAGTAACCGATGGTGATAGCTCAACTTCTGATTTTACACTGTGTATTTTACAAAGCGGGCAAAGTTGGTTAGCTGAGGCGCCTGAAACATGCTAAAGAATCGCAATAAAGGATTTTCTCTTTTAGAGGTTATGATTGCATTAATTATTGCAACCGTGGCTTTATTAGGATTAGCCTCAGGGCAATTAAAATCATTGCAATACATAACAAACAGTTTTAATTATACGGTATCTATAATTGAGGCTAATAATGTATTAGAACGAATTTGGCCACACCTATGCGAACTGCAACAAACGAATCCTGATTTGTACAATGATGCTGATTTCAGAGCTTATTTATCTCCACAGATTGATGCCTATACACTTATTTTACCAGCGGATTTTTCTAATGATTTAACTGTTGAAATAACATGGCAAGATAAACGTTTGACTGACAATTTAGAAAACCGTGTTGTAATTACAGGAAGTTTTCCGACGCTACCTGCTGGATGCGTGCCATGAAAAATTTAATAAATAAGCACCATGGTTTTACGTTAATAGAGCTTATGGTTGCACTTGCTGCAGGTATGTTTTTATTAGGTGGTGTGAGCCTGGCTTATTCTTCAATTAATAGCAGTACCAGCACAGCAAAAGATTTAGAAAATGCATTAGATGTAATCCGATTTAGCAGTAAAGTATTTACACGAAGTCTAAAACAAACCAGCTCAATTCCTACTTATAGCGATAATATTTTAAGTGTTGAGCAAGAATCGGGTGTACTTGCATGCACAGGCTCAATAATTAATGCGCCATTCACTGAAAAATATAGTCACGAAGACGACTCAT
Organism: Pseudoalteromonas sp. SWN29; assembly: GCF_015864465.1. Taxonomy (NCBI): domain Bacteria; kingdom Pseudomonadati; phylum Pseudomonadota; class Gammaproteobacteria; order Alteromonadales; family Pseudoalteromonadaceae; genus Pseudoalteromonas; species Pseudoalteromonas sp. SWN29. Next base: position 7,845 of record NZ_JADYXE010000019.1, on the reverse strand, counting down.
TATTTTGTGATATAGGTAATGGCAAAGTAAAAATATTAAAAGGTGTTAATACAATCAGCTATCTAATTGATAACAATGTTGTGAGTGTCCTTGTAGAACCTACAAACTTACCAAGCCAATTTAATAACAGCTTAGTTATTGATATATCTTTGTCGCAAATGGTAATGAATAAGGCATTTCAATAAATGAAAAATACATCTGGTTTTACGCTTGTTACTGTACTTATTTTAACATCTATGGCTTCAATTGTTGTACTTAGCACTCTTAGAGATAGTGTGATTCAGGAACGTTTGAGTGGTAATTTTCAGAAAAAGTTGAACGCAAGGTTGATGTCTGAAAAAGGCATATTTTCAAGTATGGAAAAACTTGAAACAGCAATGCTTGCAGACCCGACTATAAATATTAATGATCTAATAGCCCGTAATAGTGAAGTTTCTGGAACAGGCTCACTTGAATCTAGTATATACAATGCAACCATCGAGATTGACAGTAATGGCGATATTTTAATTTCTAGCGAAGGAACCCGCTTTGAAGGCGAGGACCAAATGCAAGCTATATTTGAATATGTAGTAGGTGGCGGCGGAACTACCAGTGCCTCAGTTTTTTCTAATGGAATTACAGGATGTTCTGGTGTTGCAATTAGTGGAAGTGGCTTAATTGATAGTTATGATTCGTCTTTAGGGGATTATAACGACACGCTAGATGATGGCAGTAAAAATACATCAGAAGAATCTTTTGTTAATACAGTTAACGATACTGGTGATATTACGCTCAATGGTAGCGGCACAATTGAAGGTGATGTTTTATCCTCGAGTAACTTATCAATTATTCAAGGCGCAGATGTTACAGGCAATATTCATAGTAATGGCAATTTAATACTCTCTGGTGGTGTGGTTATTGGAGGAGATGCATCTGCATATTTAAGCTTCACACAAAGTAGTGGTACTGTTTCGGGTAGTATTTCTGCAAACCAATCTATCTCAATACAGCAAACGCCAGTTGGTGGAGATGTGAGTTCATCCGGTTCTATTTCGGTTACAGGTAATACAGTCCAAGGAACAATTCGTTCATATGGTTTAGTGGCTCTTACACAAACAATAATACGTAACGGTGTTTATACTTCCGGTAATTATGAACAAACAGGTGGAACCGTATACGGTGGAGTGCGTGTTCAAGGTAATGTAACACTTAAACAGTGGGGCAGTACTATTGATAGTAAAGATTTAAGATACGCAGGTAACGGATCTTTTAAAGACGATACACCAGAGTATGCTTTTTTACCTTATAAAGTATCAAGTACAGAAATATCAATACCAACTATTGAGCCTGTTGAAAAAATAACACCAGAGAGTGAAAATAATAGAGGGTTAACTACGTGTGACCCACTTGATATCAAAACAGCGATTGATGGCGTGTCAGTTACTACAACAAGCCCTGACCTTTTTATAAATAACAATAGCAGTGCTGGGGACTTACTCGAATTAGAGACTAATGAGGCTAACTTTTTAGTAGATTTTGGTAGTACTCCAGATGGGACTATTAATGCTAAAGCTGCTACTTTTCTTGATTCAGCAACTCAAATATTTTATTTTGATGACGTGACAATTAAGGGGCGAATGCAGGTAAAAAGCAACCACAATGCGGTTATGTTTGTAGATGGTGATTTTACAATGAATGGCGCAAGTTCGCTAACGATCCCTGATAACAGCAGTTTAACTATAATAATTAAAGGAAAGTTTCAAATAGGCAGTGGTGCACAGGTTCACACCCCCGACAATGGCATTACAGACGAAGGGCGACCTGTTTTTAGTATTTATAGTTCATATAATGGAAATGACACAGGAATAGAGTTCTCAGGTGGTACACAAGAGCTTTACGCTGTTATATACGCACCTCTTACACAAGTTAAAGTTACTTCAGCTGTTGGTTTTAAAGGATCTATTTTAGGAGATACAGTTATTGTAAGTGGTGCTGGTGGTATTCACTTTGACACGGCATTAAATGAGGCTAGTTTTGGTGGTTCTTCATCTGGTAGTAATGGATCAGCAAGCAAATTAGTTTTTAAAGGCTGGCGCTTTACACCCATTGAACAAAGCAATGAATAAAAAATACTGCTAATAAGCTTATTTCTATAAGAGAAGCTATTAGGCTTGCTAAATTAATTGCTCTTATTAATATTCTAAAATTTAAAATTTAAAATTTAAAATTTAAAACTTAAAACTTAAAACTTAAAACTTAAAACTTAAAACCAAACTCTCTTAATTTTTCATATACGTTTATGTCAAAACGGTAAAAATAGGAGCTCGGGAGCTACGTTTGTTTTTCTTTGCAGTTTATTAATAAGTTCATTTTTTCACCCAAATTTGTATGCTTATTAGCATAACATTTCTTTCTTAATGGGTGGCCAAAATCACTACTACAGAACGGTTGTTCAAGAGTGAGTAGTGCTTTTTCTTTTAGATGTTTTTATTTTTAAGTTGGTACGACTGAGTGGATTCGAACCACCGACCCCTACCATGTCAAGACGTTAGTTTGTCTCCTTCAAAATATAAATAACCTTATGAAATAATATTAATTATATTATTTTCAATGCCTTATTGTTTTTTATTTATTTGGGTGAGCTGTTTATTATGGTTTTTACAATATTTATCATCAAATTTAGGCGCTATTTAGGCACATTTTAAAAATGTCAAAAATGACTCCTTCTTAATATGATAAAAAGGGTTTGGCTAGGAAAACCTATACACTGAAATTATTACTTAAGATAAAAAAGCAATGCATACCGATTGGGGATAAGTATTGCGCGAAGGACACATTAGGGGTGTGCTATATAAGAAGACAAGACCATTGTTGCTACGATTCAATTTTAGCTCGCATTATAATGGAGCAAGCAAGCCCTATGTTAGGCCATGACTTAGGCGCGTATTCAGAAGACGTCATTGACGGGTCTACACTGCGAAGTTGCCCATGATTAACACCCGTAGAGCTGAGCAATTTGGACTGGAACCAAATTGATTTGTCGGAATGGATAGACATTATGCTTGAGTCTGGAATTACCAGTTTTGACCAAGATGTAGAGAAACTTACCGGCTCTGGCCGAACGTTAAATAACGCACAACGCGATGATGGTATTAGCCGTACCATTGATAGGTCAAATGAAGTGAATTTATCGGATAGGGCCGACGAAGCACGCGGACTTATTAAAGGCGATGACATTGATTGCTCGTACAGTCCACGGCCATTAGCTTGTTACTTTAATGATAATGGGGGTTAATATGTTATGAGTTGCCCGATTTTAAAATTACATTAATATAGAACCAACTAAACAAAATGAGAATTAAAACAATGCTTAAACAAACATTAGCAACACTTTTTTTAACAGCACTATTAGCGGGGTGCTCATCAACTCCTGATATCCATGAGGACTTTACCGCCAGCGAGGGAGATTCTTATGCAAAAACTACGATGCGGTTAATGGGTACTAATAAGTTTGTTGACTCAAAAAATGGGGATGAAGGCACCCGCAAAGTGGCGGGAAGTGGTGCGATGAAGGTCTTGCAGCTTGTGTCATTAGATTTTGTTGGGTTAGCACAAAATTCACTGAGTGATTATTTAATTGAAGATGATTATACATCGAAAACATCCCAGCTATTAGTTAGGCTAGATGGTGTGAGTGAGGCAGAGTTAAACACCCCTGAATTATTAATTGATAAAGCACGAGGTAAAGTGGAGGCGATGATAACAAACTTTGGCCTGCCACGTATTGATCCGCCAAGCTATGTACCTGAGCGCACAAGGCCGGTATTTTATAATTTTGATTTAAACGTTGGTGTATGCAAAAACGTTAAAGGCATAGGCAAATGTTTCTTTACAATTCAACACCCAGAAATTGAAAGCTATGACAAAGCCACGCAAAGTGCTTATGTTAGATTTAATGTGTATGGTCAAAAGTTCGCAGCCCATGTAATGGGAAGATATAAAAGCGATGATATTAGTCTGTATATTACACCCAATCATAGTGAGTACGGATCAGAGTTTAACTACCAAACGGCAACTAAAGTACCTGTTGTTATAAATAGCGGGCGTGTTCATAAGTTCATTAAAGATGCTAAATTTACCGATGGCGCACCGATAGACGATTTAGCTATATATTACCAAATAACCACCAAAGAAACGGGTATTAAAAAGCAATACAAAATCAACGTAGCGGATTACACATACACCAAAATTAACTAACCACTAAAGCCACCAGCAAGACACACTTTTTAGTCATGTGTTGTAGCTGGTGGTTTCCAATCCAACAAAAGACCACCAAAACCCCCAAAAAAAGCCCAATTTCTAAAAAACAGATTATTTATGTTCGATTCAGCATTTTTTTTTAACTGTAGATTGAAAATCACTTGTTAATGTATCCATGTGATTTTTTCTTAAGGCGACTGAAATGCGTATTAAATGTTTACCTCTGGTAGGGATGGCCCTGTTATCTGCAAATGCGTTAGCAGATGAACCCGCTTATACATTTACAGGCACTATTGAGGCGACAAAGCCCACTTTTGAGCTTGTAAACAATTCCACTGAACTTGTGTCCCAAGTAAAGCCGTTTCAGCTTAACGCAAGTAAGCTGTCTGACGGTGAATACTGTACCACGACAACGGATTTAACGACTGCAATGCAGGGCGGTACACAAAGTAGTGGCTACTGCTTATTTGAGTGGGATACACCGAGTGATTTTGACACCAACGGCTATGCGATTACTGGTATACCAGTCACGGATGGGGAGTTAACGCTAAACTATAAGGTTAGTTTCTTTTCTGGTAGTGCCAAACTTTTTGAATATTTATACAACGTTTAAAGGTTTATTTACTCTCTTCCTGCCACGTTATAAAAATAAAAGGTGGCAGCTTATTGTTTTGGTGATTAGCATGATTAAAGATAACGTAGAAATTAAACTAGAAAAAATCGATGACTTATTAGAAAAATGTACATTTGAAAGTATTTTTGCAGAAAATATCTCCCTTGAAAAAACCACAAGTAATTTAATCAGTAATATAAATCTACTTTCGTTTTTGAAACCAAGTTCAAATGATAGCTTTGATACAATAACTACTTGGAAACTAGATGCTTATCAAGCTCCGATAATTGGATATAAAACTGATAACGAAAAGTTGAAACTAGTTTCTGGCTTGTTTACATATCATAAAATTTGCAGACTTAAAGCACAATCTAATGAGCTTATTCCATGTTTGATCCTTCCTAAACGCCCTTCACCAGATCTCAGACGCTTAATCTTCTTAAATGATATTGTACGACTACTTCTTAAGCAGTACTTAAATGCATCGGGCCCTTCAATCTCAGAACTGCTTGTTTGCTTATTTAAAGGCCATGAGTCAGTTATTAATTCGAGTGAATGGCGAGCTTTATTTCCTTCGATAAAAACAAAAACGGAATTATGTAAATGGCTTAAAATTAGTACAAAAGTGATTAAATTATGATGGGTATGCTAAAAGTTAAACTTCTCGAGCATATTGAGTTGTATTGCAAAAAGTTCAACTTGGAAATCAGTCATGAGGATATAAGATCTGATTTTGAAGACTTTATTTCCCGTATAAGTGCACCGGATGATCTGAGTGGTCTAGCTCAAGTGTTTTTATTACTAAAGAGGATGAATCACACATCTAAAAAGCTATGGCTATTTACTAAAAGTGAGTTATGTCTCGCTGAGTATATTTGTGATGCTTTTTGTGAGTATGACGTTGAGTTAGGTCCCGGCTTAAAAGAGAGTTTTAAGCGTAGTAGCTATAAAAAGGGATGGTGTAACGAGATACCATTCTATGTGTTACTTATTAAGTCATATGAGTATAAGCAAGATGAAAATTCATTAAATTTGCTTGCTAATTTTATTAGTCATTACTTTAGAGCTATAGACACACTTACAGATCCTGAATTAGCCACTAGCTCATCAACAAGGGAAGCAGAGGTTTGTAATAAGTTTCGTTTACTAATGAAAAAGTCTAACGTAACCTTTGATCTGAATAAAGACCACATACTAATAGGTTACCCTGAACCGACTCCATCAATAGTGAGTAAGTTAGAAATAATTATCAGTAATGATATATATACGAGTCATACTACAGAGAGGGGCTATTTAAATACGTTAATTCACTTTTATAAGAATGACTGGCAACCAGCACGTCTTCATAAAAATTCGTACCGTGATATCAGTACAATAGCTAAACGGTATAAAAAATCTAATAGTTTACCTATTGCTGGAGTGATAGATGATTTATCAGTTTTAATTCCATTTTCTGCAGCTTCATCAGATACCGAGGGGCTTAACCCAGAAGATTCTGAAGTTCAGATGCCTTTTGTGATTGATAATGGTAGTAATACTGAAAGAGATAAAACTGATCATCAAAGCATTAAAATGGTTTTAAGTCCTGCCAGTAAGAAAAAAGAGCAGATAGATATAACTCGCAATGTGCACCGAGCTCATAATGTTGCCTATCAAGATATACGATTGTTGAAGGCACCAGAGCTGAGGTTGTTATTTGATACACTAATTAAACATAGTCGTTCAGATATAAATATTGAACTATCTGTAGTTGGGTGGCTGATGTTTTTATTAGGTAAAACATTTAAAGAAATAAAAAGTTTACATATATTTTATAAGTTAGATGATAAAAAACGAGGGTTGTTTTTAGATGAAAATGGACGAGGTTGGTGGTATTTCCCACTAATACAAGAAGCCAAAACAACGCTAAAAAACGTTGGCCTTATTTCTACTGAGGCTGAAGTGTTTACAGCTTGTCCTACTTTTTTGACTGATTTAATCATTAAAAACTTAAAAGGAAGAAGAGAAGGTTTACTTATTAACGCAAGCGATTTTTCATCACTTGAAAGTAGTTTATCTAAAAAATTAAAAAAAGTATCAGATGCAGCTTACAGTGGAAGATTAAGTATCAATAGTATCAGTAATTTCATTGTAAATTATATTAATGCAACGGCTGTGATAGACCCTATTTTTGTAGATTATAGTTATGATATAAAAATGTATTCGACTCGAGTATCTAGAAGTTATAGTAATATTGACGATATTACACGGTGTGAAAGACTATCTGCATTTTGGAAAGAAGTTGAGTCGGATTATTATGATTATTGCAAAGAGAAATTACCTGTGAAGCTTTTCGAGTTGCTATATTTTGACAAGCAGAATATAAGATTAGGCTCTAAATTCACACCGGAAAATCAGACTGTTCAGAACCTCATTACAGCTTTAACATCAGACATTGACAATGCAAAGTTAGACTCATTAAAACAATTAGATGCAATTTTAGAATACCATAATGCGTTCACAGTTTATGTGGCGTGGATGTTAATGTTTGGAAGCGGTTATAGAGCTGTTTGGAACCCTTTACCTACCTTTTCTCTGTATTTTCCATCATTAAGCCTAATGGGGATAAGTGATAAGGATGATATCGATTTTACGCACTCTAGATTAGTGTGTTTACCTTCAGTTTTAAATGAACAAATTGCTGCTTATCAAGCACACCTTAGCTGTTTAAGGGGTTTGATAAGAGTAGTAAAACCTAAGTTATGCCGTTCCATAGATAACTTCTTGAATACATCTTTTGAAAGCTTAAATTTAGATTATACAGAATCTTGCCAGTGGTTTAAGATGATCAGAAATTCACGAATAAACCACGGACCTTTATTTATATTTGAAAGGCAAAGATCTGGTGTTGTTACTAAAAGTATTTCTCCAACACAACGGCGTTTTTCAAGACAGTTGTCGCCTAAATTGTTAAGCAGCTTCTTTGTGTTGCTCTGGATTTAACTCCACAGCGC